>JBOFCW010000305.1:0-35333 GCA_051646395.1 Bacteroidales bacterium | reverse complement strand
AAGTGTTCGGTTACAACTCTCAGGTACTTGCTGCCGGATTGGGATTCGCGATTTTCGGTGTCGGAGTGGAAGTAGCGGGAAATACCGTATCCAAAATCATTGTAAAATGGTTTACAGGATATGAAATCGCCCTTGCTTTGGGTATTCAGGTCGCTCTGGCCCGTATCGGAACAGCAGCGGCTCTGAGTCTGAGTCTGCCGATCGCCCGCCATATGGGGCATCTTTCTTACCCGATTCTATTTGCGGCCGTTTTACTTTGCATCGGAACACTCTCTTTTATGGTTTATAATGTAATGGATCGCAAGCTCGACAATTCGATGGAAGCGACCGGATCGGAAGATGGAGAAGACGGATTCCATTTGCGCGACATCCGTCTTATCATCAATAACAAAGGATTCTGGCTGATCGCTATCTTGTGTGTGCTTTTCTATTCGGGCGTCTTCCCGTTTTTGAAATTCGCAACCAAGCTGATGATCTACAAATACAATGTAGACCCGGATTTGGCGGGAAATATTCCGGCATTGCTACCGTTCGGAACGATCCTTCTTACTCCTCTTTTCGGTTCCTTGTATGACCGGTTGGGGAAAGGGGCTACGCTGATGACCATCGGTTCAGTCATGTTGGCTTCCGTTCATTTCCTTTTCGCACTTCCTATTCTTGACGAATGGTGGTTTGCCGTATTTATCATGTTGGTTTTGGGAGTTGCCTTTTCATTGGTTCCTTCAGCGATGTGGCCTTCGGTTCCTAAAATTGTGCCTCAATCGCAATTGGGTACTGCTTATTCCCTGATTTTTTATATCCAGAATATCGGATTGATGTTGGTGCCGATGCTAATCGGATGGGTAATCGACAAATATGCTAAAATCGATTTGCCTGATGGTACGGTTACCTATGATTATGAAATTCCGATGATTATTTTTACTTCTTTTGGGGTAGCGGCTATTTTAGTTGCTTTATTATTGAAAGTGGTCAATAAGAAAGAAGGATACGGACTTGAAGAGCCGAATATGAAATAATTATATCCGATATCCTGAAAAGATTATTTATCTTTTCAGGATATTTTTTTATATCAAACCTAAAATAAACCATAGAATGAAACACAGAAAAAAGACTTCCTTAAAACACACGGCTGCGGTATTGCTGATGGCTTTTAGTTGTAATCTGGCTCTTACCAGCTGTAGTCCGGATAAAAAGGCATTTGCTCCGATTGCAGTGGAAACACCACAACGTCCGGACGGACAGCAGGATGTGGTAAATCTGGTCACTCCTAAAATGGATGTGGTTCGGGTCGGATTTATCGGCCTGGGTATGCGCGGGCCGGGTGCCGTACAGCGTTTTACACATATTCCCGGAGTAGAGATCAAAGCGCTTTGTGACCTGCACACGGATCGGGCCGAAAAGGCTCAGAAAATACTAACCGGTGCCGGTTTGCCTGAAGCCACTCTTTACGGGGGAAGCGAAGACGCGTGGAAAGAGCTTTGCCAACGGGAGGATATCGATTTGGTATACATCGCTACCGACTGGAAACGGCATGCTCCGATGATGATTTATGCGATGGAGCAGGGTAAGCATGTGGCTTGTGAGGTGCCGGCTGCCATGTCGCTCGAAGAGATCTGGCAAGTGGTAAATACGGCAGAAAGAACCCGTAAGCATTGTATGCAGCTCGAGAATTGCGTTTATGACTTTTTTGAACTGACAACATTGAATATGGCTCAACAAGGGCTTTTCGGTGAAATCCTCCATGCGGAAGGAGCCTATATTCATAATCTGGAATCTTTCTGGAACGACTACGAGGGAGACTGGCGTTTGCAGTATAACAAAGATCATCGCGGCGACGTATATCCGACGCACGGCATGGGGCCTGCCTGCCAGTTGCTGGATATTCATCGCGGAGATAAGATGAATTACCTTGTTTCGATTGACACTAAATCGGTCAATATTCCCCATTACATCCAACAGGTACGGGGAGAAGACCTGGGTAATTTCAGTAATGGTGATCATATGATGACCATGATCCGTACGGAAAAGGGAAAAACCATTCAGATTCAACACAATGTTGCCACACCCCGTCCGTATAGCCGGATGTATCAGCTGACAGGGACAAAAGGATTTGCCAATAAATATCCGGTAGAAGGCTATCTTTTTGATAATGCGCAGCTGGATACGACCATTGTGAAAAATCACGAAAATCTCGATTCGCACAATTGCGTTCCGGAAGAGGTTAAACAGGCGATGATGCAACAATACAAACATCCGATTCATCAGGAGCTTGAAGAAACAGCCAAAAAAGTGGGTGGCCACGGAGGAATGGATTACATCATGGACTACCGTCTGGTTTATTGCCTTCGTAACGGTTTGCCTTTGGATATGGATGTATACGATTTGGCTGAGTGGTGCTGTCTGGTGCCATTAACCAAAATATCACTCGAAAATAATTCGGCTCCGGTCGAAATTCCGGACTTTACAAGGGGTAGTTGGAATAAAGTGCAAGGTTATCGCCATGCATTGGCAAATTGATTCTTTTTTTTGTAACTTTATTACCATATTAATCCTTCATTCCATTCCGGAATACTAAAATCGATTTTCCTCTTTACAGATGATGGCGCCACCGTCGGTGAAGGTATCCGATCATCGTCGGTGAGCGTACCCGAGCGTCGTCGGTGTGCGTATCAATCCACCGCACGTGCTCGTACCTCTCCATCGCCGGTGCACGTATTCCCCCACCGGGAGTGCTCCGATACGCTCACCGACGGTGGAGGGGTGGTAAGGGTAGCGGTAAAATTATTTTCAGGCATATATACTATGGATGATTGTCATCTATTCTGTTTTTTGAGTCAATTTATGGCCTTAGGATGTGATTTTTATTTAAAAATGAGCAAAGTGACAGATGGAAGTTCTTTATTGATGATTTTTAAACTAACTTTAACGCAAGAAACACAAATCAATCTTTAAAAATCAATTCTTATGATCAAAGGACAACCGAAAGGGCTGATAGCAGCCTCTTTGGCCAACATGGGGGAGCGTTTTGGCTTCTATACCATGATGGCTATCCTGGTGCTTTTCCTGATGTCGAAGTTTGGACTCGACAAGACAAGTGCCGGAATCATCTATTCCGTATTTTACTTTTCGATTTACATCCTTGCACTGGTGGGGGGGATTATCGCCGATAAAACCCGTAATTATAAAGGAACAATCCTGACCGGATTGATTCTGATGGCTGTCGGTTATTTGTTACTAACGATACCTACTCCTACTCCGGCTCCGGAAGGATCGCGTATGACTTATCTGATCATGACTTGCTTCGGCTTGTTCGTAATCGCTTTCGGTAACGGTTTGTTCAAAGGGAATCTACAGGCTCTGGTTGGGCAGATGTATGATAATCCGGAATACAATCAGAAACGAGACTCAGGTTTTTCGTTGTTTTATATGTTTATCAACGTGGGTGCTATCTTCGCTCCGTTTATCGCACCGGCAGTACGTGAATGGTGGTTGGGGCAGTTTAATTTTGCCTATAACTCGGATCTTCCCGAACTTTGTCACGGATTCATTAACAATACGCTGACTCCGGATGCGATGACCCGTTTCAATGAGCTGGCGGCATCTGTATGTTTGAATGAGACGAATCCGGGTGAGTTGTTGCAGTTTGCCAATAGCTATCTGGATGTATTTACACAAGGATTCCATTATGCTTTCGGTGTAGCGATCATTGCGATGCTGATCTCATTGGTAATTTTCCTTGTCAGTAAAAATAATCTTCCGGGAGCAAAAGGGTCTGCAAAAAAATCAGACGCGAAACAGGAAATGAGCAAAGAAGAAATCGTTATGTCTGCTCATGAAGTAAAACAGCGTATCTGGGCTTTGATGGCAGTTTTTGCGATTGTTATTTTCTTCTGGTTCTCATTCCATCAAAATGGTTTGACACTGACGTTCTTCGCCAAAGATTATACATTATTGAAAATCGGTTCGATGAATATCACAGCAGAGCAATTCCAGGCTATGAACCCATTCTTCGTGGTGTTCCTGACTCCGGTCGTATTGGCTATTTTCGGTTGGTTGCGTGCTCGTGGCAAAGAACCTGCGGCTCCTGCTAAGATCGCGATCGGTATGGGTATCGCTGCGCTTGCTTACCTGGTGATGGTTGTCGGATCGCTTGATTTGCCGAACTCTCAGGATGTACAAAACATGGGTGGTCTTCCGGATGCGATGCGTGTTACGCCTTATCTGTTGATCGTCGTTTACTTTATCCTGACTGTGGCCGAGTTGTTTATCAGCCCGCTTGGATTGTCGTTCGTATCGAAAGTGGCTCCTCCGCAGTATCAGGGTCTGATGCAGGGTGGATGGCTTGGTGCTACGGCATTGGGTAACCAATTGTTGTTTATCGGGGCGATTCTTTACGAGCACGTGCCACTATGGATCACTTGGTCTGTTTTCGTAGTAGCATGTTGTATCTCGATGTTTACGATGATTATGATGTTGGGTTGGTTAAACCGCATCACGAAATAAGGTACTTCTTTCAGGAAGATTCCTGTCGGATTTAAAAACGGCTATCAAAGTACATATTGTTCTTTGATAGCCGTTTTTGCAATCTTTCGGCTTCTGAGATGAAAATCAAATGAATTTCAGGAGCATTCTTTTTTAAAAATATTATGTTTTTAAATGAATAGCTGACTAAAAGATTGAAAATTATTGATTTTGTTTCGTAATTCTACAAATAACTTAAAATATGAATCATTTGTATAGTAATTTGCCTGTATAGCTATATCTTTGGAAGAGAAGTTAATCAATTGACAATATTTTATCACATTATGGAAAAAGTCTCGAAAGGTCATCCGAAAGGTCTCTATTTACTCTTTGTTACAGAAATGTGGGAGCGATTCAGCTACTACGGAATGAGAGGATTGTTTATCCTGTTCATGATCAAGGCATTGATGTTTGATAAGGCTTACGCATCAGAAATTTACGGAAGTTATACCGGATTGGTTTATCTTACTCCTTTATTGGGCGGTTATATCGCAGACCGTTATTGGGGAAACCGGCGTTCTATTTTCTGGGGGGGAGTGTTGATGGCTGCGGGGCAGTTTCTGATGTTTTTCAGTGCTTTGTATTACCAGAACATCGCGATCGCACAATATCTGATGTTTTGCGGATTGGGATTGCTGATTTTGGGTAACGGTTTGTTCAAACCGAATATCTCGACGATGGTCGGAAATCTATATGCACCTCAGGATAAGCGTAAGGATGCGGCTTTCACGATCTTTTATATGGGAATCAATCTGGGTGCCTCCATTGCTCCGCTTTGGTGTGGATTTATCGGAGATACGGGTAGCCCTGCAGATTTCAAGTGGGGATTCCTTTCGGCCGGAGTGGGTATGCTGATCAGCGTAGCCGTATTTGAGTTGTTTAAAAATAAGTATCTGGTTACGCCCGAGGGTGTTCAGATTGGCATGAAACCGAACACATCGGTGGCTACGGAAAAGGCCCTCGATACCCCGGAGCAGGTGATTGAGCATGCTCAGAAAGCAAAGTCGCGTTCGAAACTCTCTCTGGTAGCCTGGATTGGGGCAGAGGTGTTGCTGGCGAGCGCATTGTATTTCGGAGCAGGAATGGATCTCATCGGAACGATGATCTTTTCATTGTGTATTGTTCTTCCGGCTTTCATCATTACCGATCACAGTCTGACCCGTCTTGAGCGTCAGCGGATTCTGGTTATCTATATCATTGCGTTTTTCGTTATTTTCTTCTGGGCTGCGTTTGAGCAGGCCGCTGCTTCGCTTACCTTTTTTGCTGATGAGCAAACGAACCGTGATATTCTGGGTTGGGAAATGCCGGCTTCTTATTTTCAATCGTTCAACGCGATCTTTATCGTAATGCTGGCTCCTTTGTTTGCCGGATTATGGTCTTTCCTAGGGCGTCGCAAGATGGAACCGGCCTCTCCGGTAAAACAATCCATCGGGTTGTTTCTGCTTTCGCTGGGATATCTGGTAATCGCTTTCGGAGTGAAAGGGATCGAACCGGGCGTGAAAGTAAGTATCTTATGGCTAACGGGGCTTTACTTCATCCATACGATGGGTGAACTTTGTCTGTCGCCCATCGGGTTGTCGATGGTGAATAAGCTGGCACCGGTGCGTTTCGCATCGTTGTTGATGGGGGTGTGGTATATGTCTACTTCGGCGGCAAACAAATTTGCGGGGACGCTTTCCGGATTTTATCCTGAACCGGGAAAAGCGGCAAAATCTTTTCTGGGATTTCCGATTGAGAACCTGTTTGATTTTTTCATGCTTTTCGTCGTAATGTCGGGAGCGGCCGCAGTTATTCTGTTTCTGCTTTCAGGCGTGCTGAAAAAGATGATGCAGGGAGTTGAGTAAGTTTAAAAAATGTAATCATAAATAAAATAGCCGTGTTATTAACCATTTTAATAACACGGCTATTTTTCATTGTGCTATTTTATTGTACTTTTGCCGTTTATATAAAAGTTATAACCACTTATGAGTACGATTCAAGTAAAAGATAAATTTTTCAAACCTTTTATCTCCGCTGAAAAGATTCAGGCAGCGATCGAACGTGTTGCAGATCAAATGAATAAAGATCTTCAGGGGAAGAACCCAATGTTTATTTGTGTGCTGAACGGCGCATTTATGTTTGCATCTGATTTATATAAAAATATCCGTATCGATTCGGAAATCACGTTCATGCGTATGAAATCGTATGAGGGAATGGAAACTTCGGGTCATGTTAAATGCATCTCAGGTTTGCTTGAGGATGTGACAAATCGTACCGTTGTGGTTATCGAAGATATCGTGGATACCGGTTATACGATGCAGAGTATCATCGCGCAGCTGAAAGACAAAGGTGCGGCAGAGGTGCTTATTGCAACATTGCTTCACAAACCGGAAGCGCTGAAAGTTCCTGAACTCAAGCTTGATTATGTGGCATTGGAGATTCCGAACGCATTTATCGTAGGTTATGGTTTGGATTACGACGAGATGGGACGTAATCTGAAGGACATTTATGTAATCGCAGAATAATTACTATACTATATTATATTTAAGGTAAAAAAAGATGTTGAACGTTGTTATTTTTGGTGCACCGGGTTCTGGTAAAGGAACTCAGAGTGAGCTTATTATCAAGAAATATGGTTTGTTCCATATCTCTACAGGAGACGTTTTGAGAAACGAAATGAAAAACGGTACTGAACTGGGAAAAACGGCTAAAGAATTTATCGAAAAAGGTCAGTTGGTTCCGGATTCATTGATTATCGATATGCTTGCTAACGTTTTGGATTCTAACGAAGCAGCTAAAGAAGGAGTGATTTTCGACGGTTTCCCTCGTACGATCCCTCAGGCTGAAGCTTTGAACGAAATGTTGAAAGAACGCGGTACTGCTGTTTCTATCGTAGTGGGTCTTGACGTTGAAGAATCAGAGCTGATTGACCGTTTGTTGAAACGTGGTCAGATTTCTGGTCGCTCGGACGACAACTATGAAACAATCAAAAGCCGTTTGGACGTTTATAACAACCAGACTTCTCCATTGAAATCGTTTTATATCAACGAAGGTAAATATGCCGATATCAAAGGTATGGGTACAGTGGAAGAGATCTTCGGTCGTATCGAAACTGCTATCGACGCATTATAATTCAAACTGATACTGAAAGTTAAGGGGGAAAAAGACCGGAACCGGCCTCTTCCCCTTTAACTTTCTGCTTTTTAAAGAGGTGTGTTTTTGAACAGACACCTTTTTTCTTTTGTTTAATAACAGGATCCGATCATAGCCGGATTCTATTTTACCCGTGAGGGTAGTTAAGATAATAAATCATTAAAGCTGAATAATTTATGGCCGCTTCTAACTTTGTTGACTACGTAAAGATATATTGTCGTTCAGGTAAAGGTGGTGCGGGTTCCCGACATCTTCACCGCGATAACTGGACTGCTAAAGGTGGTCCTGACGGTGGTGACGGAGGACGTGGAGGACACGTGATTCTGCGTGGAAACCGGAATTACTGGACTTTGCTTCACTTGAAATTTCAGCGTCACGTATTTGCCGGTCATGGCGAATCGGGGGGCGCAAGCCGTAGTTTCGGTAAAAACGGAAAAGACGAGGTGATCGAAGTACCTTGCGGAACAGTTGTTTTCGATGCTGAAACCGGTGAATTTATCTGCGACGTAACGGAAGACGGACAGGAGGTTGTCTTGCTTAAAGGTGGTCGCGGAGGGCAGGGTAACTGGCATTTCCGTACTTCGACAAATCAGACGCCACGTTACGCTCAACCGGGAGAACCTGCATTGGAGCGTGGGGTGATCATGGAGTTGAAACTCCTTGCCGACGTGGGTCTGGTAGGTTTCCCGAATGCCGGTAAATCAACGTTGTTGTCTGTAGTTTCTGCTGCGAAACCGAAGATCGCCGATTATCCGTTTACGACTCTTGAACCGAATCTGGGTATTGTTTCTTATCGTGATAACCGCTCTTTTGTGATGGCCGATATTCCGGGGATCATTGAGGGTGCGAGCGAGGGGAAAGGCCTTGGTCTTCGTTTCTTGCGCCACATTGAGCGTAACTCATTGTTGTTGTTCATGGTACCTGCCGATAGCGACGATATCCGCAAGGAGTATGATGTATTACTCAATGAAATCGCAACGTTTAACCCGGAATTGCTTGATAAACAACGCGTGTTGGCGATTACGAAATCGGATATGCTCGATGATGAGCTGATGGATGAGATTCGTAAAGACCTGCCGGATATCCCGTATGTATTTATTTCTTCTGTAATCAATATGGGATTGCAGGAATTGAAGGATATCCTGTGGCATGAGCTTAACAGCGAAACCAATAAGGTTACAACGATTACACACCGGAATCTTGAAATAATACCGGTTGTGGAATCGGAAGAACTCGATGAAGATGATGACGAGTGGGATGATGAATACATCATCGAAGAAGATGATCTTCTGGATGAGGATGAATATGATGAGCAGGAATGGAGTGATGATGAAGAGGATGCACCTCAGAAATAATACTGCCGGACAGATACTTTATTTTTTATATAAAAACAGGGATGCTTCTTTTGGAGGCATCCCTGTTTTTGTATATAATGATATCGTTTATTATCCGTATTTATTGCTCATCATTTGCCGGTGCAATCATTTCTGGCCGGTTGATGTTTTCTATTTTCAGATAAGTCTTGCTTTTGTTTTCAAAGCGTAGCATAAAGCTGATTGCGGCAGCTGTCAGGCCGAACACGAATCCGATCCATACGCCGATTGCTCCCATGCCCAGGGTGAATCCACAAAAATATCCGATCGGGATATTCAATACCAGATAGGAGATGGTCGCATAGATCATCGGCATCTTTACGTCGGAGATTCCGCGCAAGGCTCCGAGCGAAACCACTTGCAGTCCATCGGGCAACTGATACAAAGCAACAATGAAAAGCAGCTGAGCCGAAACAGCGATGACCTCGGGATCTGAGGTAAATAAAAGTGGGATCTGATGGCGGAAAATCACGATCAGAACCGCAGCCAGAATAACGGTAAAGAGTGTCAGGTGATAAGAAGCATGCGCGGCTTTGCGCATCTCCTCGATATTATCACGTCCGAATTGATGGCTTACACGGATTGTCGTGGCGGAGCTTAAACCGCTCAGAATCATAAATACCAGAAATGAGATATTCATGGCTACCTGATGACTTGCCAATGATGCGGCACCCAGCCAACCTACCATTACGGCAGTAAAACTGAAGGCAATTTGCTCTACAAAGATCTGGGTTCCTATTGGCAGACCCACTTTCGACAGCTCTTTGAGACGTGCTTTCGAGAAGTTTTCCCGACAGAAGAACAGGAAATAGCGGCGCAGTGAACTCCGTTTCATGAAAACGAACAAAAAGGCGAATGGCATCAGTATCCTGGAAACCAATGTGGCATAAGCGGCTCCTGAAACACCCAGTGCCGGAGCTCCGAAATTACCATAAATCAGCACATAGTTCAATCCGATATTGATCAGATTGGCTCCGATGGTGATAATCATCGCCGTACGGGTGTCACCGATCCCTTCCATAAATTGTTTGAAAGAAAGAAACAGTAAAAGAGGAATCATCGAAACGAGTAAAATCCGGAAATAAGGAATTGCCAGCTCCGCAACACGTGGAGTCTGTCCCATCTGATCCATAAAGAAGGAGACGCCGAATAAAATGATCGCTACTCCGATTCCGAAGAACATATTCAAAAGGAATGAATTCTGGAACAGGTGGGCGGAGTCACGGTGTCCTCCCTGGCTTGTCGATTTTCCGACCAGTGGCGTTAATCCCATGGCGCTACCCATACAAAATAACAGTCCGACATTGAAAATAGCTCCTGCAAAGGATACTGACGCCAGTTCATCCGCACCTAAACGTCCAACCATCATGGTGTCGGCCATCTGAACTACTACCTGCCCGATTTGCGACAGCATCACAGGTATAGCAATAGCCAGATTCCTTTTGTAAAAAGGAACATACGTTCTCAAATTCATATACGATAATTTATTTGGATTGTTAGATTCAGAAATGAGTATCCGAAAGGCAAAAATGGTTTAGGATATCAGTATGGAATAGCTGATATAGAAACATGTCCGGCCGTCAGTTGGTCGGATTCGGGATTATATGAATGTAATTGCCTTTTAATGTTTTCATATTCAATGCAAAAATATGCACTTTCAAGCGTGATGCCAATCTTTCTATGTCAAATTATAATAAATCTATAAAAACAAGTTTTAGAAATTGCATACCTGGTTTAATGTACCGTCTTGATTTGCTGTGTATTGGAAGGTTTTGTCTCCGATGCGGAGAATGACTTGCTGGCTTCTGCTTCCGGTATTGTTATTGACCTGAGCGTTAAAGATGAGATTTATCGGATTGGCCGATCCCTGTCCCGATCCGGGGGAGACCGAAAGCCACAGGTTGTCGCCCGGCAGCGTGATGCTCCAGCTATCATTGGCAAGCAAGGTATTGCTTACATCACCTCCGTCAGTAGAAAAACAGATATTATCGATTACGGTCAGTCCTTGTTTGATATCGCCCGCATTATCATTGCATCCTGTGTGTAGGAACAGAAGGGATATAACAATCAGGATGAATTGTTTACTATCCATCCTGATTTGTAAGGGTCTATTATTGAATTTAATCATTGATTGATACAATCTGACAGTTAAGCAACCATCTTTTTTTGAATTTGTCTGTTATTTCACCATACATCGCATGCCAGAATTTTTTCTGAATCGGCATATCGATTTTTCCACCTTCGCTCAGTGCGTGGAAAATTTTGTCTAAATCTTCTGGTTTTTCAAATTCAAGAACGGTAGCAGAGTCGTTCCCCTGATGAAAAACAGCATCCTCTCTTCTGTCACACATTACGATTTTATTCCCGTCAGGCATAACAAAAGAAGCGTGCATGATTTTATCTTTCCAGTTAGGTGTTACTTTGATATGTTCCTTCGCAAGATGTTCTTTGGCATCACCATAAGTTTGGATTTTAACTTGCATGCCATGAAATACTTTGGTATAGAATGCAATAGCATCACTACAATCACCATCAAAAATTAAGAAAGGTTCGATTTTCATATTCTTAGTATTAAAATTTACCATTTGCTTTTTTGTTTCAAACCCAAAAAAGCCTCATTGAATAAACAATGAGGCTTTCATAAAAGTTTAAAATCAATGGCAATTATTGGATTGCTCCGATTGCTTTTTGATATTGAGCTACCGCTACTTTATACGAATAATGAGCGGAAATCATATTGGTGTAGGATTGTATCCAGGCAATTTGAGAACTTAATACATCAGCAATGGTAATTTTACCTTCGTTATACGAAAATGTGTTTAAATCCAATGCTTCTTGTGCCAATTTCAAGCTCTCTTCGGCAACACGGATTTGTGTATAAGTCTGGTCCATCGTTGTCCAGGCATTCGAGACTTCTTTGCTGATCTGATCTGCTACGATTTGTTGTTGGAATACACTGTTATTAACCAATGCCCGATACTGAGATTTGGTGTATTTTCGTTCTCCCCAATGAAAAACAGGCATGCTGAAACTTAATGTAGAGATAGCAATACCCCTTCCCCTTGTATCCAGGTTTGGGTTCGCAGTGCCATATCCACCTTGTACTTGCAATGCAATTTGCGGATTGAATTTCGATATCGATAAATTCAGATTTTGTTTCATCAATTTCACCTGAAGTTCGGCCGCGCGATAATCAGGTCTACGTTCCAAAGCCTGCGTATAGCTTATTTCGGCAGGTGCCGCTAATGGCCGGGTGATATCTTCTGTCGATTCTTTCTGTGCATCGGGAGCGATTCCCATCAGAATATTGAAGTTCTGACATGCAATCAGGTAGCCGGTTTCCGCTTTTTTAACACCGAGTTCGGTCTCTTTTAAGCGAGTGGTAATCATCAGCAGGTCGTTTTTCGCGATAACTCCGTCGTCAAAACGTAATTTGATCAAATCATATTGTGTTTTGATGATTTCATAATATTGTTTACTAATGCGTAGCAAATCAGTATTGGCGGATAAATTCCAATAGGCGAGTTCTGCCTGAAGATAGATGTTGTCTATCGTAAGCATTTCGTTCTCCACGCTTATTTTTTCTGAAATCTTATCTGCTTTAAATTGATCTTGTACTGCATTTCCTGCCCAGATACTTTGTGTAAGTGTACCTCCTGCGAAGTAGTTGTAAGGATGATATGATCCACGGGGAGCATCCCAAAGATTAAGATTGGTCAGGTCGATTGATCCGGATGCACCTAAATCCAGTTTAGGTAAGAATCCGGTGCGAGTAACATTCTTTTTGGCAGAAGTCGAAAGTACCTGTTCTTTTGCTTGTTTAAGTTGTTGACTATAATCAAGAACTTTCGTGCGATAGGTATCCAGACTCATATATTCCTGGGCTTCCCCGCTGCTTGCCAGAGCAAGCAATGAAAGAAGAAAGAACCCTTTTCTATATTTGTTCATTTGAATAAAATTTGATTTTAATATCCGACTCAAATGTTCATTGGAAAAAACATTTGAGTCGAAAGAGGATTAACCTTTAATCTTATAAATCGTACAATATGTAACTGGCAACATCAGGATTGTAAGAAGCGAAGCTACGAACAAACCTCCCATGATTACAGCTGCCAAACCACCGAACAAAGAATCGAAAAGGAGTGGCAACATACCCAATATCGTTGTACCTGAAGCCATGATAACAGGGACGATACGAGACTTGGTAGCATTGACTACAGCTTCTAGCGGTGGTAATCCCGCAGCTTTCTCGATGTTGATCTGATCGACGAGAACAATCGCATTTTTGATATTCATACCAATCAATCCCAACAATCCAAGCAGGGCAAAGAAATCGAATAATTTGCCGAATGCGACCAATCCCAAAACGATACCGATGAAAATCAGAGGAATCATCATCAGAATTGCGATCGGTTCACGGAAGTTGTTGAACAATAATAAAAGCGTCAGGAACATCAGGAAGCCAGTGAGTGGCATGTTGGCCGCCAAAGCATCGTTGGATTCTTTCTGACTTTCCTGCTCACCCCAATATCCCATGGAGTAACCTTCGGGAACATTGATTTCTTGCTGTGCCGTATTCCAGATATTATTGAATGCTTCGATGGCATTTGCCCCACGTTTGGGATCAGCCTGTGCCATCAGTAATTTCTCGCGGTTTTCGCGTTTGATCATATTGAAATCATATCCGAAAGGCATCGAGTCGATCACCTGCTCCAGCGGGATAGCCACGCCTTTGCTGTTGAAAACCGGCAAGGTTTTCAGGTTGCTCAGATCAAATGAATTGATATTGTTATCCTTCAAAAGGATATTCATTACCTGGTCGCCTTCGCGATATTGGCTTAACGTGTAACCTTTGGTTGCTACTTCGATAGAAGAAGCCATATTCTGACGGGTTACACCCAGGCGCTGACCTTTGGCCTGTGAATATACCGGGGTGCTGACCGGAACTTTGTTCCCCCAGCTATTACGGATATGAGTCAGGTTGCCCTGTTTGTGCATCAGATCGATCACCTGGTTGGTGAGCATCACCAGCGTATCCGTGTTCGGACCTTTGAATCCGATTTCGATGGCCGCTTCGGTTGCCGGAGAAAGTTTGAACAGACTGGAACGTGTCAGGATGTTCGGATAGTTCTCCATCATATAATTGTTGAACCAATTTTCTTTCTCGATCGTGTGTTTGCTGTCTTTTAACTCGATGAGAATATTCGCAACATTCGGTTTTGGCCCCAGTGAGGTACTTGCCAGATAGTAGCGAAGAGGAGAAGCACCCATTGTGATAGATACACGTTCTACCTCTGGTAAAGCCATCACGGTAGCTTCGATGTCTTTCATTTCTTTTTCCACTTCCAGAATGTTGTAGCCATCCGGCCAGAACATATCCGCACGGAAGTAATTCTTATCCATATTCGGGAAGAAGTTCTGAGGCATCAGTCCCATTACGAATAGGGCCAGGAATAAAGCCGCAACAGCCGATGAAATTGTCAGCCAGCGACGTTTGATCAGAGCGCGCAGAATATTTTCGAATTTATGATAGAATTTACTGTCATAAGGATCCTTGTTGTCTCCTCCTTCATTGTTTTTCAGAATCCAGCTACCAAAAGTAGTGGTTTGCATCAGTGCGAGAATCCAGCTCAGTGAGAGAGAAACAGAGAGGACGATAAACAAAGGTTTCACGATTTCAGCAACAGCTGATGGAGCAAGATAGATCGGAAGGAAAGAACAGATTGCGATGAATGTGGCACCCAGCAATCCCCATTGCGGAATTGTGGCTCCGTCTATCAGTGCTTTGATTTTAGGTACTCCCCGTTTGATCGCGATCTGGGCATTGTCCGTTACCACGATGGCATTATCAACCAGCATACCCATTGCAATAATGAAACCGGCCAGAGAGGTACGGTTCAGTCCTGTATCGATATACATCATGATCAACATGGTGCCTCCGATCGAGAAGATCAATGAACTACCAATCAAAATTCCGGCACGAAGACCCATTACCAACATGATGATGAAGATAACGATAGCAACCGATTCAATCAGGTTGATGATGAATCCATTGTTGGCATCGCGAGCGATATCGCCCTCCAGATAGATCGGTTCGACATTCAAACCGATAGGAAGCAAAGGCATGATCTGACTCAGCTCTGCGGCCACGCCGTCGCCAATTGTCACAACGTCTTTTTTTGTGTCGGAAGAAACCCCGATCCCGATTGAGCGTTTTCCGTTGATACGCATCAGGGTAGCCGGTGGATCCACATAACCTCTTTCGACAACAGCGATGTCGCCCAGGCGGATCTGCTGACCGTTGGCCGAAGTAATGGTCTGGTTGCGGATATCATCCAGGTCGTTATATGTACCGGATGCCACGATTTTCAACTGCATATCTCCTGCAAGGCGTTCACCCGTATTGATGACCTGATTCTGAGCAGATAATGCTGCCGAAAGTTGCTGGGGGGTTACGCCCATATTCGCTAGTTTCGGAATCGGAATGAAAACGTTCACACATTCCTGTCGTTCGCCGAAGGTGTTTACTTTTACTACGCCGGGAACAGTAGCAAGGCGAGTAGTGATATAGCGGGTCCAGTTTCTTAATTCATTGTAAGAAAAACCTTCGTCAGCAGAAAGACCATAATAAATACCGAATACGTCCCCGAAGTCGTCACCGACAGTGATGGGGCTCACTCCCTGCGGTAAGCGAGGGGTCACATTCATTACCTTACGGCGCAATTCGTCCCATTTCTGAGGCGTATTTTCTGCTTTTGTGGCATCGGCCAGTTCGACAGTAATCTTTGTCATCCCGAATGAGGACTCGGATTTGATACGCTTCACTTCCGACATGGTCTGGATTTCGCGTTCAATCGGCTCGGTAATCAACCTTTCTACTTCAGTAGGGGTTGCACCGGGATAATAACACATCAGCACCGCACTTTTGATAACAAACGGCGCATCTTCTTTTTTGGCAAGTTTATCGAATGCAATAATACCTCCGATCAACATCACAGCCAGAAAGAAATAAATGACCTTGGTATGAGCAAGGGAATATTTAGCTATGTTCATAAATCGGAATTATTTTAGAATCTTTACTTTCTCGCCATTCGTAATTTGTGTTACTCCGGCGGTTACCACGATTTCACCTGTTTTCAGGCCGCTGGTAACCAGTATATTGTCTGCATCAATTAACGCTCCTGTTTGTACCGGACGTAATTCTACGGTTCCTGCCGAAGCGTTGTAAATCCAAACATTTTGCTGATTGCTTTCCGGTGATCCGAAGATGGCGGTAAGAGGAACATAAGGATATTCCAGATTTTTATTATCCAGATTTACTGTCATGGTCACATTACATGAAAATCCCGGTTTGATATCGTAATCATCTTTGTTGAAACGAGGATCGGTGATAGTCAGGAATACAGGGATACCTGTACCTTCAGGTGAGGCTTCCACATACTCTTTCAGCTTTGCAGCGAATTTGATTCCTTTGTATACTTCAAATTCTACCGTAAAACCTTTGTTGCTTCCTTGAACCAGAGCCAAAGAGTTGTCCGGAATCGTAAAATAGATCTGCAAGTCTTTCGAGTCGATTAATTGGGCGATCGTTTCACCTGCATTCACGCGTTGGTAATTCTCTACCGAACGTTTGGTGATAGATCCTGAAAATGGCGCGCGTAAGTAGGTATCGGCCATGTTGTTTTGCTGAGCTTCGTAATTCGAGCGAGCTTGTTCGTAATTCGAACGCACGATTTCCATTTCCTGCTGAGAAACGGCCTGACGTTGTAGTAAACGTTCGTTACGTTGAAGTTGTGCTTGTGCTGTTTCAAAAGCAGCTTTAGCAGCCTCATACTGAAGTTTAATTTCGCGCGGGTCGATTTGAGCAATCAGATCTCCCTGTTTTACCTTCTGACCTTCTACAATCGGGAGCTGGATGATTTGTCCCGGTACTCGGAATGCCAGATTAACAAACTTCACAGCATCAACGACACCTGAATAATCCTTACGGATTTCGTTACGGGTTGTAACTGTCGTTACTTTTACCGGACGAACCGGAGTTGTGGTCTCTTCCTTTTTTCCACAAGAGAATAAACATAGTGTTGCGATTAATCCAACACCAAGAGATTTCATTTTCATATACTCTTTTAATTAAAACACATTGCTACATACAATTAAACGCACAAAGGTAAGGGTAGTTTAAATTTCTTGGAAGGTATAAACGATATTTAATACTAGTTTGGTTTAGCAAATCTCTGGTTTCATTGAAAAGATTAATTATCGGATGTATAAACTAAGATAAAAACAAAAGGATTGCCTGTAGCAATCCTTTTTAAATGAATCATATTTTGTGTTTTAAGTTCAATATTTCCGTATTTTAACTAATATCCAAACAGTTCTTCAAGTGATATTCTTTTTACATCTCCCAGGCTATTAACAAAGTTCATATCTAATTCATTAATGTTGCCTAATAAACAATAGTTGTAATTCGCATCTTGGATATATTGATCATGAAATTCCTGAATCTGGGTGAAGCCTGACACCGGTAATTGTTCGAATACAACCTGGTTGATATCTTTATCTAACCCCAAAAGTTGAGCCTGGTTATAACTCCATAAAACATTTTCTTTAGTAATGCGATTCGTGCGTATTTTGTTTTCAACATTGAGCTTTGTAACTTCAAATGACTCTGTAGAAACAGGTAGTTTGGTCAGAATTTCATTGAACTGCTCAACTGCTGTTTCCAATTTATCACTTTGAGTGCCGATGAAAGACATATTCGTATAATATTGATCCTTCTTTTCAGGTTCGGTGTATCCGGAATAAACGGAATAGGCCAGTCCGCGCGCTTCGCGTAATTCCTGGAACGCGATATCCAGGAAATAGTTGTTGTAGAGCCGGACATTAGTCGTCAATGAAGGATCATATTTCGTACCTCTTGAAATCAGCGTGATATTGGTTTGCTTCGATGGAAAATCGGTCAGATAAACCGTGGAACGTTCCACTGGCTGTTGTTGGAATTGTACAGCTTCTGGAGCATCTTTCAATGTTCCGTTTACTTTGTGGGTTTCGTTGATTAATTTGACCACTTCGTGCACCTCTTTGGGGCCGTAATACCATATCTGATGCTTGTATTGGTTTGCGTCGCGGATAAGAGTCACCATCTCTTGAGGTGTCAGTCGGGTAAGCTCTTCGTTCGACAGGACGTAAGTCGTAGGAGAAATGGCTCCCCATTTACCATACGACTGCAGGCAACGATTAACATAGTTGAAATTAAGTTTGTTGTCTGCTCTTACTTTCATTTGTTGTGAAATTACGTTTGCGAAAGCTGCTGTATTTTCTGTCGCGTTTGAAAGCAGGTCCTCCATCAGGGTCATTGC
This sequence comes from Bacteroidales bacterium, assembly GCA_051646395.1. Taxonomy (GTDB): domain Bacteria; phylum Bacteroidota; class Bacteroidia; order Bacteroidales; family JAUNSR01; genus JAUNSR01. The sequence goes on along the minus strand of JBOFCW010000305.1, from coordinate 16,948 downwards.
AGTTTCCATGTTTTCACTTAGTCCGGTCAGAACCACATAGGTTTTATCGGTTTGTGGTATCACGTAGAAAGAGCAAGCCAGCATCAGCATTTGCTCCTTGAACTTTTCCGGGCTAAGCGTCTCTGTACCGAGGTAATCGAGGTAGTTGAAGGCAATCGGGAGACGGCGGTCATTTGCGGTACCCATGTCGAAAACATAGTATAGATTGAAAAGACTGTTTTCGTCATTTTTTTTGTAAAGTACCGGAATCTCTTTTGCCGCTTTAGTCTTGTCGAGATCTTTTGAATAATCTACAAATACGGGTTCGATGGGTGAAACCGGATTTTTTTCAATCATCCGGAAAAATTCGCTTTTACTGTTTCGGTCGAGCTGAACCGGAGTGATAGTCGGCTTGGGGAACGAGGCGATCCTGAAATCGGGTGTCTGGTGTTTGTAGACTACAGCATAATCATTTTTGAACCACTTGTTGGCATAGGCTACTACGTCCGCTTTTGTTATCTTTTTCATCTTTTCGAACGAATCCACGTAAGTTTTCCATTCAAGTTGATTGGTAAAAGCATTGATCATGGCGCCAGCCCGACTATCATTGTCGGTTAGCATCTTCATTTGGTTTAAAGTGGTATTGTTGATAGCCGCTTCAAGTAACCAGTCGCCGAAACGACCCGCTTTCAAAGAGTCGATCTGAGCGATGAGGAGTTCTTTCGCATTTTCAAGCGTCTGTCCTGGATTCGGATATCCGATCATGATGAAAGAGGAGTAATCGGCCATTTCTAAATTCCACATGCCGGAGGCAATCATTTTTTGTTGTTGATTGATGTTGAGGTCGATCAATCCGGCTGTTCCGTTATACAGGATAAAATTGACCAACTGATTCATCTGATTGGAATTTTCTTTTTCGCCGGGTAAACGATAACCGATGTACACCATATCAGCTTCCAATCCCTCTACATTTTTGATGACAGGTTTATTTGTCTGTGGCTCCGGTTGGTCGGAATAGGTGGGTATTTCTCCCGGTTTCAGATCGGAGAAGTTTCTTTTGATAACGGCCAGTGCACTATCCGGATTGAAATCGCCAGCCAGGCAAATAGCCATGTTATTGGGTACATAATAGGTCTTGAAGAAGTTTTTGATGTTGGTGATCGATGGGCTTTTCAGGTCTTTTTCAGTTCCCAGTGTCGATTGGGTTCCATAGGTATGATGCGGATACAATGCCAGTAGCAGCGTATCGATAACACGACTTTGATCACTGTTGAGCGATCTGTTTTTCTCTTCATAAACGGTTTCCAGCTCTGTATGGAAAATACGGATCACGGGATCGCGGAATCTTTCAGCCTGGATCAGAGCCCAATTCTCCAGCTGATTAGACGGGATGTTTTCTGTATATACCGTCTGGTCTGAACTTGTCCACGCATTTGAGCCCAAAGCGCCGATGTAGGTCATCATTCGGTCGTATTCATTTGAAACGGCATATTTGCTGGCTTCGTTTGAAATGCTGTCGATCTGGTGATAAATCGTTAGTCGTTGGAGCGAGTCGGTTGTCTGGCGATAAAGCTCGAATAGTGATTCGATTTGATTCAAAAGCGGTTCTTCCTGTTTGTAGTTTTTCGTCCCGATTTTTCCGGTACCCTTAAACATCAGATGTTCGAAATAGTGAGCCAGTCCGGTAGAAGTTGCAGGATCGTTCTTGCTACCGGCTCTGACGCCGATATAGGTTTGTATGCGCGGTGCATCTTTATAGACTGATAAATATACCTTCAGACCGTTGTCGAGCGTGTAAATCTGTACGTCCATCGGGTCGCCGGTTACGGTTTCGAATTTCGGGCCGGATTGAGTGCAACTTAGAGTAATGAATAAGGAGAGAATGCCTGAAAATAAGATTTTTAAGTTCTTCATATCTATAGATTTTTGAGAATGATCTTTAAGCCATGGTTCCGCTCAACATCAAAATCCCTACTACAATTACCACGATTCCGATTGTTCCGTAAAAGTAGCGCGCCCCTTTCCTGCCAAACCAACGCAAAAATATAGACGCATTGACTGATGCATAAAACCAATCCCAGTTAAATACGCCGGCCAGAAACGAGAAGCAGCCGATTGCGATAAATAATATGCCCACAAATATTTCTGCTGTATTCATAATAAGATAAAGTTAGTTTAAAATAGTTGATTCGTAATGAGATAGATAAAAAAAGAAAGAGCTCAGGATAAAAAAAACGATGATTCCGTTTGAAAACAAATCAGAATCATCGTTGATAATTTATTCACCCATTGAGATGGTTCTTGTTCCGTCTTCATTTTCACGAATCGTAACATGAACGGCATCCCCCGGAAGAAGATCTTCAATTTTCTCAGGCCATTCGATAAAACATAAGGCTCCGCTGTAGAGATAATCCTCATAACCGAAGTCGTAAGCTTCTTCCGGTTTATTGATCCGGTAGAAATCGAAGTGATAAATCAATTCGGCAGAAGCCGAACGGTATTCGTTTACGATAGCGAAGGTCGGGCTGTTGATGACATCCTCTACACCCAGCTCTTCACAAATAGCTTTGATGAAAGTTGTTTTTCCGGCTCCCATTTCCCCATGAAAGGCAAAAACCGTATCCTGATCGATCAGGTTGATAAATTCACGAGCCGCTTCTTTAATATTGTCTAATCCGTTGATCGTAATCTGTGTCATATCTTAGTGTTAATAGATAGATACAAAAATAATATCTTTTTGAAGAATAATGATTCTATGGGAATTATCTTTTCTTCGGAGTAAGGGTGATCAGAGGAATCAGCATTTCTTCCATCGAGATACCTCCATGTTGAAAGGTATCTTTATAATAACTTACATAATAGTTATAGTTATTCGGATAAGCCAGAAAATCCCTGTTAGTGGCAAAAATATATGTTGAACTTACATTCAGACTAGGAAGTCCGAAGCGTTCGGGCGATTTGATCTCGTAAACCTGCTTTGGGTTGTAACTCAGGTTTTTACCCACTTTGTATCGCAGGTTCGTATTGGTGTTGCGATCACCAATCACTTTGATCGGATTGTCCACACGAATCGTTCCATGGTCTGTGGTAACGATAACCTTATAATTGCTTTGGGCCAATCTTTGGAACAGGTCGATCGTCGAAGAGTGTTCCAGCCAGGTTTTGGTCAGCGCCCGGTATGCAGCCTCGGTCGATGCCAGTTCACGGATCATTTTCGACTCGGTACGGGCATGAGAAAGCATGTCGATAAAATTAAGCACAACGATGTTGAGCGGGTTACTTTCGATATTTGAAAAATTATGTACCAGCTTTTCGCCGAAAGAAGATTCGTTTACCTTATAATATGAGAATGGATATTTTTTTCTGAAACGATCGAGTTGTGTTTGAATTAAAGGAGCCTCGTTGAGATTCTTGCCCTCTTCTTCATCTTCATCAACCCAAAGCTCGGGAAACATTTTAGCGATCTTGTCCGGCATCAGTCCCGAGAAGATTGCGTTTCTCGCATACTGGGTAGCCGTGGGCAAGATGCTGCAATACACGTCTTCCTCAAAGGTGAAATATTCGCTTAAGACAGGCTTGATCGTACGCCACTGGTCAAGGCGGAAGTTATCGATCAGAATTACAAATACCTTTTCGCCGTTGTCGAGCAATGGAAAAAAACGATCACGGAAGAGGTGAGGACTCAGCAAGGGCGCGTCTTCGCTTCCGGTAATCCATCCTTCGTAGCTCTTTTTGATGAATTTTACGAAAGCCGCGTTGGCTTCCGTTTTTTGCATCTTAAACATTTCCATTAAACCTTTATCCGCATTCTCCAGTTCCAGCTCCCAGTAAACCAGTTTCTTGTAGATTTCCACCCAGTCTTCGTAATTGCGTGCATCATTGATCTGCATGCCGATTTTACCGAAGTTCTGCTGATATCCGGAAGTGTTTTTTTCTGAAACGATCTCTTTGCCGTGCAGGTTTTTCTTGATGGAAAGCAGTATCTGATTCGGATTGACCGGTTTGATCAGGTAATCGGCTATTTTACCACCGATAGCCTGATTCATAATATCTTCTTCCTCGCTTTTGGTGATCATGATGACCGGTATGGCCGGATGTCGTTCTTTGATTACCGAAAGAGTTTCCAATCCCGTAATTCCGGGCATATTTTCATCCAGGATAATCAGGTCGAAATGACTTTCGTCTGCCATTTCAATCGCATCCGTTCCATTGTTAGCCGTCGAAACCTCATAGCCTTTCTGCTGTAGGAACATTATATGAGGTTTCAGCAGGTCAATCTCATCATCCGCCCAAAGTATACGTTCGTTGTTCATAGTTTTTTTTATTCTTTAGAGAGCTCTGCTTCGCTGCACTGCTCCATAAAACTGAAATAATCATCAAAAGTGCGACCCTCCAGAAGAAGTCTGAAATTCGCATCAGAAATCATAACCGGAGTGACCGAGGCCGGGAGCGAAAGCCCTCCGGGTAAAGCCATTCTTAATCGATATTCACTCAATTCCTCAAAACGGTCGAACCCTTTGATTACCAGCATGGATAGTTCATTGAAAGTAATCGTTTCCAGATCGAAGTCTTTCACAAGGAAATTCGTGAAGTTATATTTTGCGATATCAAACAGTAACTGATTCACCTGAACAGAGTCGGTCTGGAAGGCCAATACAAGCAAATGCGGCGCATCTTGTTTGAGTTCGAAAACAGGCATGAGTGAATCATTCGCCAGCTCGTCGGCAAGACTACTATTTAGTCTGGTTTTCCAAATCATTCCCTGCATCGGTTTGCCTCCGGAGGCGATCATTTTCCCCTGAGCGATTCCCTTCAGCATCTGGCCTGCAAGGGGAGCCATGAAACTCTCTCCGTATAAGGCTGTGAGCTTTTCCAGATTCTCCCGGAATAGTGATCCGTCACTCTCTCCTACATAAGATAACGCATGAAGGAATAAGAAGTTGGGCATTAATTTGCTTAATGGCCATTTTTTCAGGACAAACTCATAATTGCGGTGCACCAAAGAACTGTTTCCTTCCAGGTATGCTGCATAGGTCTGTTCATACAATTCGTTTTGCTTTTGTTCCATTTCGCGTAAGTTCCGGATATGATTCGGATCACTCAGTGCGACTGCATAAGCCGATTGCGGGTATTTTTGCAAAATCAACTGTTTGTACGTTTCCGCATTCGCTTCATCTTGCATGCGCATATACATCAGATATACTTCATAATAGATATCCAACGAATGATCATTGTCCGGATAACGCTTTTCCAGATCGAGAAATGTTTTGATGGCAAGTGGCAGATTTTCCAGTTGTTGGTTGATGATAATCCCCATATTGTATAATCCCTCCCGGATCAGATCATTCGCATTGGCCTGGTCTTCAGCTGAAAATGGAATCTGCTTCAGATAATAATCAGGGTTTTTCGGATCGTTCGCGTTCGGATCGTTTGCCTCATTGTCGTTAGTCTCTTCGATATCGGCTGTTGGTGATTCATCATCAGGAGTTTTATCATCCGTCAGAGCAACATCCTCTTTTTCTTCCTCTTCCGAAAATACATGCGATTTATCACGTCTTCGCCAGTTATCCTCTGGCTTTCGCGCGCCCCAACGTCGCTGGAATTCGGTTTTACCTGCGTTGACAGACATTTTATTGAAAAAATACCACGAGTTATCGCCCGTGTTGATCGAAGGAGCCGAGGGGATGTTGTTGTCCGGTTGGGTATAATTCCCCTTGTTATTTTCATATTCTTCGCGGCGGGCAGCCTCTTCTGCTTTTTTTTCCTCCTCGATGATACGGTCGATAACGGCCTGGATCGCCTTCATTCGTTCGGGTTCGGACATTTGCGCCAGAGCCAGTAAGCTATCCTGCAGATGAACTGTTTCGGCATGGGTGGACAGGTTGTCGAGTACTTGCGATAAGTGAGCGATGCGTCGGTGATCGCGGTGTTTTTCGTTCAGAATACTCATTGCAGAAGCATAAGCTGGTTGAGCCTTCAGGTATTCTTCCCGTGAAAACGTCAGATCGCCCAGGCGAATGGCGGCAACGGCTTTGTCCATCCCGTTGCGGGTACTTTCAGCAACGGCTTTTTCATAGGCCTCGATGGCTTTTAAGGTGTCTTTGCGACCCAGAAAAAGATTTCCTTTTGCGTAATGAATCTGATCCAGATACTCCTTGTTGCGCGGATCGCGAAGCATTCGGTTCAGTTTCTTCTCTATTTTTTGAGTATTCGAAGCGGGCATTACCTCTGTTTGTTTGATCCCCGCATTGAAGTAGGTACGGTAGGAGGGATTCATTTTCATGACCTCTCCATAATATTTATAAGCTTTTGCCGGATCGCCATTTTCAGCATATAACTGAGCGAGCAGAAACTTCATTCTTGCTTTTTGCGATTTGTTATTCTCGGCTTTGAGTGCGATTTCCAGATGTGGTATTGCCTCGCGGGTTTCTCCTTTCCGAATCAGATAAGCCGACATGACGGTGCTATAACGGTTTTTTAGTGATTTGGGTACCGTTTGTGCATCCACTTTCGAAAGTGTGTTTTCGGCTTCATACATCCATCCCAGTTCCGTATAACAATGCGCCATCCACAGCATACTTTCCGTAACCGTCTCCGGAAGCCATCCGAAATGGCGGGTGATATATAAGAACGTCGCATTGGCGGCAAGGAAGTCTCCCTTATAAAATTGGGAACGCCCCATCATTAACCAGGCATTGTGCAGAAATGGGTTGAATTCGGTTCGTTTCAAAAAAGCCTTGTAGTTGGGGTCATCCGCTTTTCGTGCATTTTTAGGTGGACGTTTGGGCATCGACCGCAACTTGATCGCTTTTTGACTTTTTTCGATTGCTCGGTCAAAGCCCGCATTGGCACCTTCTGCTTTGTCTGTCAGAGAGCTGACCGGATGCTGATAGATCCGTTCCGAATAATCATCCTCATAATTTTTTTCAAAGTTCGCCAGTGCTTCTTTGTAGGCTTCGTTCCCGTTGAAATAGATGTTGTAGCGTGTTGTAAAGGCACGCCACTGCCGTGTAGCTGCCGTGTTTTTTTTCGAGGAGCAGCCACAGAACAACAGGCAAAACAGGATTACCGCAATGATTCTGATTTTTGAGATAAACAACTTTCTTAAGATTGGTTCTGATTGATAATGACGTAAAAATAGAAGATTTATTGTTTATTTTTCCCCTTTTTGCGGATAAACAATTTGATGCATCGCATCAGGCAATACATAAAAGTGAGAATAAAAACGATACAGGCCCCTGCCGGTACATTGAGGTAATAAGAAATGAACAATCCTCCCGCGCAAGCCAGCAGACAATTACCGATCGAATAAATCAGGATATGCCTGTAATCATTCGAAAAAATATTGGCAATCATCTGGGGTAGAGTGAGTACCGACATCAAAAGTACGATTCCGATCATCCGGATCGATAAAACGATAGCGATAGCGATAAAACAAAGCATTGTGTATTCGATCATTTTTACCGGCAATCGCCGCACTTGTGCGAATTCCGGATCGAAGGCCACGAAGATGATGGTATGCAGAAATAACAGCATAAACAAACTCAGAGTTACGGTAAAGATACCGAACCAGAACAGATCGTTTTGAGTGATTGTCAGGATATTGCCGAACAGGAACTCTGTCAGGCCCGGGGTGAAGCCGGGTGTCATGAAAATGAAGATAATTCCTAAAGCCATACCCAGCGCCCAAAAAACAGCAATGGCAGAGTCTTCCCTGACGGCTTGCTTCTTGCTCAGTAACTGAACGCCGAAAGCAGACAGGATTGCAAAGACGATGGCTGTGATCACCGGATTGATACCCAGATAAAAGCCCAGTCCCAGTCCGCCGAAAGAGGCATGCGTAATCCCTCCGCTGATGAACACCAGGCGGCGGGTCACGATGTAAGTTCCCAGAATGCCGCAACAAATGCTTACAAGCAAAGATCCGATCAGTGCATGCTGAAAGAAGGTATAATTCAGGATATCCGGTATCATAATCGTTATTCTGTTTTTTAATGAGGAAGGCGGCGTTCGCTTATTACCAATAATACTTCATCCCTGATTTCGTCGGGGAGTTCGATTTCACGTAAATGCAGACTGCGCACCCAGCCGGCCACTTCTGTTTCCTGCAGGGTATAGAACACATGGCGGAATTCTTCGACAGCTTCTGCCGGGAACTGATCGGCGGGAATGTGCTTCCAGGTGTCGAGCTCCTCGTCATCGTAATATTCGATATCTTTACTCACGGCAGCAAGCAATGAGTCTTTTTCACAGGTAGCATGTTCTCCGCAACACTCCTCTTCTTCTAAAATTTGCGGCTCGGGTACTTCTGTGATTTCCCCTTTACGCAATTTTTCCTTTATCCTTTTTTGCTGGAAATAGCCGATGATCGCTGTTATTATTCCCAGGCAAACCACACCTATGATCAGTGCCCACATAATTGAACTATTTTTGATTAAAGATACGAATCATTTATCGGAAAAGACCCGATTAAACGGTTTCGCTGATGATAAACCCCGCTTTTTTCAGATCCTCCCAATAAGCAGGATAAGATTTGCTTACCACTTCGGGATGAGCGATGCGTATGTCGGGCATGAAAAAAGCTGCCGGAGCAAAAGCCATCGCCATGCGGTGATCCTCGTAAGTTTTGATTTCAGGATTTGATTCAGATTCGCATGTCTCACCTTCCCAGAACAATTCATTGTCATTCCGGTCATGTAGAACAAAACCAAGTTTTCTCAATTCATCCCGCAGAGCCACGATGCGATCTGTTTCTTTGATCTTCAGCGATTCCAGCCCTGTGAAGCGGAACGGTATCTTTTTAAGCGCGCAGGTAACGGCCAGGGTCTGAGCCAGGTCCGGTTGATCGCTCAGGTCAAGATCTATCCGGGCGGCCGAATCGCCATTGTTACTTAATATCACTCCCGTATCCGTAAATCGGGTATCTACACCAAGTTGAGTGAAAAATTCCGCGATTCGTGCATCACCCTGCAGACTCTCTTTCTGAAGTCCGGATAAAGCGATTTCCGCATCTTTTGCCAGAGATGCGATTTCATACCAATAAGATGCGGCAGACCAGTCTGACTCTACCCGGAAGTGAACCGGATGGAACTCCTGGGGCGCGATGTGGATGCGGTTCCCTTCCCACTCGGAACGAATACCGAAGTTGTTTAACATACCCAGTGTCATCCGGATATAAGGAACGGAGATGATTTTTCCTTCCAGGTGCAAAGTCAATCCTTTTTCCATGGTCGGAGCTATCATCAGCAAGGCAGAAATATATTGCGAGCTGATACTTCCGTCAAGTTTCAGTTCGCCGCCCTTCAAAGCCCGACCTGTGATTTTCAAAGGAGGAAACCCTTCTTTTTCGAGATATTCGATCCGTGCCCCGCAGGCATTTAACGCATCGACCAATACGGCGATCGGACGGTTTTTCATCCGTTCGCTTCCCGTTATTTCCCATATTCCGCCGATTTTAGAAAGAAAAGCGGTGAGAAATCGCATTGAGGTCCCTGCCGCACCGATGTCGAACCGATTACTGTCAGACTCGAACGCGGATACCATGACGCGGGTATCGTCACAATCGGAAAGGTTTTCCGGCAGATAGGGTGAATAACTTAACGCATTTAATATCAATGCCCGGTTGCTGATGCTTTTAGATGCGGGGAGTGTAATGTTCGTCCGGCATTTTTCGGGTGCCTGTATCTGGTATGTCATAAGTATATGCTGTATTATACTGACAAAAATAATAAAATCCCGGGGTGTCAACGGATAAGAGGGAGTCCAAAATAAAAGAAAACGGTTATTCTGTTTGTTGAATAAAAACGAAAACGAGTACCGATAAAGCCCGATATGTGTTCTTTTTTGCAGAATTTAATGACTATATCCGGTTCAGATATAATGTATTTAACAGATAGAATTGTATCTTTGGCACAATAATCCGATGTCAGAGATCCTATTAGTGAGGGTTAATCAGATTGTTACATCAATAGTGACGGGGTAAAAAAGAATCCCCTGTTTTGTGATGCCGGTTTACTAAAACCAAATTCTTCAGCTCTTGTGAAAATTGCCAAATAGAGAAAGAGACTCCGCTTCTTGTCGGCCAGACAGAGGCGGGGTTTTATTTTTTTAGTTCGCAGGCATGTACTAAAAAAAGCGCATAAAGCTCAGATTGCTTTATGCGCTTTTTTATATTAAATCTTTTTTAGTATGCCATCGGAATAGTCACCTCTCCGGCAACATTGCGACGCATCTGTTCTTTTACATCTCCGATAGAGCGGTCGTGACCGAAAAGAAACATCAGTTTTGTCAATGCCGCCTCGGTGGTCATATCATATCCGCTTATCACACCAACTTCGCTGAGTTTATTACCAGTTTCGTAAAGTCCCATCTGCACCGATCCACCCATACACTGGCTGATGTTGATTACCACGATTCCCGAATCGATGGCCGTTTTCAACGCACTAAGGAACCACTGCTTGGTCATGGCATTACCCGATCCGAAAGTTTCCATAACAACCCCTTTCAGGTTCGGAATACTTAAGATGGAGTTTACGGTCTGAGGAGTAATTCCGGGGAATATATGCAATACGACTACATTGGGATCCATTAAATAATGCGGGTTCAGTAATACTCCCGGTTCAGGATATCTTACCTGATGAGAGTCGTATTTGATATGAATTCCAACCCGTGCCAGCGGAGGATAGTTCTGTGAGCGGAAAGCATTGAAATTTTCGGCATTTATTTTTTTTGTCCGGTTTCCGCGCATCAGGAAGTTCTCAAAGAGAATACATACCTCGGGAACCACCGGTTTTCCGTTTTCTTTCGCTGCTGCGATTTCAATTGCCGTAATAAGATTTTCTTTACCATCCGTACGAAGTACTCCGATTGGTAACTGGGAGCCGGTCAGAATTACCGGTTTATCCAGATTTTCGAGCATAAAACTCAATGCGGATGCTGTATAAGACATGGTGTCTGTACCATGCAAAATAACAAACCCGTCGAAATACGTGTAGTTTTCGGTGATGATACGTACCAGTTCCATCCACTTCTCCGGATCCATATCCGAGGAATCGATGGGTGGGTCGAACTGAATCGTCGAAATCGTTGAATTCAGTTTTTTAAGTTCCGGTACATTATCAAGCAAATGATGAAAATTGAATGACTCGAGCGCTCCGGTTTCCGGATTCTCAATCATTCCGATTGTTCCGCCTGTATATATCAAAAGGACAGAAGATTCTTGTTTTACCATAAATACTAAACCTGAATTCTTGGCATTATGATATAATAAATGCCTGTTTTAACAATTGAAGAGGGAGTTAATGCAAATATAGTAAAAAGATTATTTTTCGTGCTGATGCCGGTGGAAAACTCAGTTAAAAAAGAAGGATGGTTAAATTGAAGATATTATTTTTAAAAAAAATCCAGTATCATTGTGTTTTGGAAAAATAACCTGAATATCATTAATTAATTGAAATCACTGTTTACTTATGCTTTAATGAATTGCCAATTTCCATGTTTTACCCGCTATAAAAACCTTAATTTCCTTTTTGTCGTTGCAACAGGAATACTTTCGTCTTTGTATTTATCCACTTTTTAAACTGTTGTTTTTGAATGTAAAGTTCTTATAAACAGGTTTTTAGTTTTACAACAAAGCCATATTGACCACTTAAAGTTTTTATAACGTCGGAGCGAGGTACTTACATTCTATATTTGAATCCGACAACAACAAAATCAAACTAATCAATTAACCTTAAAATTATTTTTATGAGAAAGATTTGTCAATACTCTTTCCGTGGAAATCACAGATTGCTTTTTTTCTTATGTTTTTTTGCAATGGCACTGGGTGCTATAGGCCAGCATGTAATCGTGACAGGCCAGGTAATAGACGAAAGAAAAGATCCGGTTATCGGTGCTTCCGTAATAGAAAAAGGTACGAACGTCGGTACCATAACGGATTTCGACGGAAAATTCAAACTTGAAGTATCCGAAAAATCCACATTAGTTATATCCTATATAGGATACGAAAAAAAAGAAGTAAAATCATCGGCTTCTCCGCTTACCATCGTATTGAGGGAAAACACAGAGGCATTAGACGAGGTTGTGGTTATCGGCTATGGTAGCGTAAAGCGAAAAGATGTCACTACCGCTATTTCATCCGTTTCTGCCAAAGATCTCGACCAGCGTCCGATAGTTTCTGCCGGTCAGGCGCTCCAGGGTAAAGCTGCCGGGGTATCCGTGATCAGTCCGAGCGGACAGCCCGGAGGGAATATGGCTATCCGCGTGCGTGGTACTACTTCTTTCAACGGAAGTAATGATCCGCTCTATGTGGTGGATGGTATACCGGTTGATAATGTCAGCTTTTTATCGCCGAATGACATCGAGAGCATGCAAATCCTGAAAGATGCTTCGTCTGCAGCTATTTATGGATCGCGCGCGGCAAACGGCGTTATCCTGATTACTACAAAAAACGGCCAGAACGGAGATGCTAAAATCACATTCAACGGCCAGTTCGGGATGAATAAAGTGGCCAACAAAATCGAATCTTTGAATGCGGCACAGTATTCCGAGTTACAGAAAGAAATCGGTCTGGTAAATCTGCCCGATAATCTGACCGACCAGACAGACTGGTTTGATGAGACTTATTCAACCGGTAACAACCAGAATTATCAGCTTTCGATTGCTGGAGGAAACGAGAAAAGTCGTTATTTCATTTCCGGTGGATACCTGCGTGAAAAGGGGATATTAGATATCGCTTATTACAGACGTTATAATTTTCGTTTGAATGTGGATACCGATGTGCGTAAATGGCTAAACGTAAGTGCCAACGTAGCTTATTCCGACTATACTTCGAACGGAGGTGGTACGATGGGAAAAGGTTCAAACCGGGGAGGGGTGATCCTTTCCGTTATCAACACGCCGACTTACGCGCCGATCTGGAATCCGGACAAACCGGAACAGTATTACAACAACTTCTATGGCATATCGAATATCACCCATCCTTTGGAAAATATGGCGCGTGCTGAAAACAATAAGGATCGTGAAAACCGCATTCTTGCTTCGGGAAGTGCCCTGATCAAATTCATTCCCGAACTGAATCTGAAATCTACGATCAGTCTGGACCGACGCAATGCCATTTCAACGACATTCCTGGATCCGATTTCTACAGCATGGGGGAGAAACCAGTACGGCGAGGCTTCCGACAATCGCAATATGAATACGGTCTTTACATTCGATAATATACTTACTTTCAATAAGTCATTCAAGAAACACAGCCTGGAGGTGATGACCGGATCATCGTGGACCTCTTCCGAGTATACCAACAGCTGGATCAACGGATCTCATTTCCGTGATGCTACGATTCAGACACTTAACGCTGCCAACAAAATATCATGGGACGGAACAGGAACAGGAGCATCCGAATGGGCAATCTGGTCTTTCTTCGGTCGTGCATCCTACAATTACGACAGCAAGTACATGCTGACTGCCAACATACGTGGTGACGGTTCTTCCAAACTGCATCCGAATCATCGCTGGGGTGTATTCCCTTCTTTCTCGGGAGCCTGGCGTGTTTCGTCGGAAGGCTTTATGAACGATATCACATGGATTGATGATCTGAAACTGCGCGGAGGCTGGGGGCAGACGGGTAACCAATCGGGAATCGGCGACTACTCTTATTTGCAGCGCTATAACATAAATCGCGTCGAGTGGTTTAAAGAAGGACAGGAAAATGCGCTGGCTCTGATTTCACAAGCCAACTTGCGCACTCCCGATTTGAAATGGGAAACGACAACACAAACTAATATCGGTCTGGATTTTACCGTTTTAAATAGCCGTTTGACTGTATCGATGGACTATTATTATAAGAAGACTACGGATATGTTGATGTATGTTTCCTTGCCAGCGAAACGTAAGATTATCAGAAACGAAGGAGATATGCTAAATAAAGGGTTCGAGATGCTGATCAATTCACGCAACTTCGATGGGCCTTTTACCTGGACTACGGATTTTAATATCTCGTTCAACCGCAATAAACTGACCAAATTGTCATTGGAAAAGATCTATAACGATGCCATTACGAGTGATCAGGTAATGGAGTACGCAGTGCGTAATGAGCCGGGACGTCCCATGGGAAGCTTTTTCGGTTACATCAGTGACGGGGTTGACCCGGAGACGGGAGAGCTGATGTATCGCGACTTAAATGAAGACGGTCGTATTTCAAGCTCAGACAGAACTTATATTGGTGATCCGAATCCGAAATTCACTTATGGGATGACGAACGTATTCATGTACAAGAATATCTCTTTGAGTGTCTTTGTTCAGGGATCTTATGGAAACGATATCTTCAATGCTTCACGGATGGAGACAGAGGGTATGTACGACGGTAAAAATCAATCGACAAGAACGCTGGACAGATGGAGAATTCCGGGACAGATCACAGACGTGCCAAAAGCCAATTTCGATATGAAAAACTCAACCTATTTTATCGAGGATGGTAGTTATCTGCGCCTGAAAGATGTAACGCTTTCCTATAATATTATTCGTCCGAAGTTGCAAAAAGTAGGAATCGCACGCATCCAGCCTTATTTTACCGGTTCCAATCTGCTGACCTGGACCAAATATAAAGGGATGGACCCTGAAGTAAACCAATGGGGGAATGATGGAGCTGTTCAGGGAATCGATTGGGGTACATATCCACACTGTCGTTCTTTTGTATTCGGTGTAAATGTTGAATTTTAATAATCCGCTACTATGAAATCGCCATAACACACTTATGGTTGAGATACCCGACATAGGGTATATAAATGGCGCATTTATACATTAATGTCAAAAATAAAATTATGTATAAATGAAATCGCCATAACTCACCTATGGCTGAGATACCCGACATAAGGTATATAAATGGCGCATTTATACATTAATGTCAAAAATAAAATTATGTATAAATGAAATCGCCATAACTCACCTGTGGCTGAGATACCCGACATAAGGTATATAAATGGCGCATCTGACTTTAGTGTTAAATAAATAATTGTATACAAATGAAAATCAAATATTTAATATATGCTTTTTCTTCAACACTGGTGTTGACTACCCAATTGTCTTGTTCGTTAGACAGAGACCCGCTGGATACCTATACTGAAATTACAGAGGGGATGACAGAAACGGGCCAGAAAGTAGAATTCAAAGATAAAGCCGCCATCGAGACGCACATGCAGTCGATGTATAAACTGATGCGTGATCGCCAGGAACATTGGTATCTGGATCAATTGCTAATCGGAGACGCGCATGCGGATAACGCGTATGGTGGGACAACCGGAGCCGAGGTCATTCCTTTCGAGAATAACTCGATCGAGGGTTCAAATTCCGTATTGGATAGAGACTGGAGCCGTTTCATGCAGGATATCACCGTAGCCAATAAATTGATCTGCAATGTCGATGATGTGCCGGACAATAGTTTTTCGAAAGAAGAACGAGAAACATACAAGGCACAATCAAAAATATTCAGAGCCATGATCCTCTTTGATGTCGTGCGCATGTGGGGGGATGTACCGGTTGAAACTCAGGTTCCCGGAGATATTACTGCCGACAACGTAGAGGAAATGTATCCGCTGTATTTTCCGGAGCAAAAAGAAGAACTTGAAGTATATAAACAGATCGAGCAGGATTTGCTAGAATCTCTTGAATATGCGCCGGTTAATAATCGGGGTAATAAAACACTGTTTACAAAGTCTGTTGCCCGCGCTTTGCTGGCAAAAGTTTATGCCGAAAAGCCGTTGCGGGATTATGCGAAGGTAATCAGTTATTGTGATCAGGTGAAGGCCGATGGATTTGAGCTGGTTGAAGATTTTAGCGATCTGTTCGGAATGAATGGTGAGCAAACGGATGCAAAGATAAGAAACACAAAAGAGTCGATTCTCGAAGCTCAGTTTTTTTCCGGAAGCGGAAACTGGGTAACGTGGATGTTTGGAAAAGATCTGACTAACCCGAATAATAACTGGAGCTGGGCAAAATGGGTAACACCTTCACGCGATCTTATCAAACTTTATCAGACAGAAGGTGATGAGGTTCGTTTTAAAGAATCGATCGTGTATTATTCTTGTGATTGGAGTAACTATTATCCCTCAGATCATTATCCGTTCATGTATAAAATCCGTTCAGCATATAACAGCATCATCAAGTATCGTTATGCAGATATTTTGCTGCTTAAAGCGGAAGCTTATCTCTTACAACCGACTCCCGATTTGAATGCCGCGGCCGATATTATCGATCAGATTCGCAAAAGAGCCGGTTTAGGAAAACTTCCTTCTTCGGTGCGATCCGACAAGGAGAGTCTGCTGGAGGCTTATCTGAACGAAAGACGGATGGAGCTGGCTTTCGAAGGGCAACGCTGGTTTGATCTTGTTCGTCTGGATAGGGTGGAAGGTATTATGAATGCGGTTTATAAAAAAGACAGTGGAAGGAAACCGCAGCTTCAGCCGTTTAGCAAGTTTTCTTATCGTTTGCCTATTCCTCAAAAGGCCATCGATGAAAATGATAAAATTGTGCAGAATAAAGGCTATTGATAGCAGAATAGTTAAAAATAAAATATATACAGATGAAATCGCCATAACTCACCGAAAGTTGAGATACCCAACAAAAGTTATATAAATGGCGCATTTATACATTAATGTTAAAAATTAAACTATATATAAATGAAATCGCCATAACTCACCTAAAGTTGAGATACCCACATAAGGTATATAAATGGCGCATCTGACTTTAATGAAAAAAATAAAATATATACAGATGAAATCGCCATAACTCACCTAAAGTTGAGATACCCAACCGAAGTTATATAATGGCGCATTTATACATTAATGCCAAAAATTAAACTATATATAAATGAAAATAAATTATTTGAGAAAGGTTTTGATGGGGTCGGTAGGGATACTGGCGACTCTTGCAGCATGCAGCAACAGTGGGAATAACAATGAAGGGCCGGAAGTAC
>JBOFCW010000004.1:0-1596 GCA_051646395.1 Bacteroidales bacterium | reverse complement strand
GTAATGATTTAAATGCACGGATCACGCGAATTACCCGGATCACTTTCGCAATGCGTGCCATTCTAAGAAATCCAACTGTCGGTATGGAAGAAATTAAGTCTAACCAACCGTTTTTTTTCAGATAGGTTATTTTGTTTTCCGAACGATACAAATGCCATAAAAATTCGGAAAAGAAGATTACGCATGCTATGTTGTCGATGATTAATAAAAGCTCAGACACTCTTGGTTTTAAATCAAAAAAGGTGTCGATAATTAATGCCGCCAATACATAAAGAGAGAGAACAAGTCCTCCTACTTGTAATCCTGAAATCTTTTCCATTTTAACGCTGATGATTAAAGTTTTATTATCTAATAAACGTTTGCAAAAATAACAAACAATTAAATAATTTATTGATATATGGTTTTTTATCCGGGACTTCTTTTGCACACCACGAAAAAAAGAAACCCGATAAGTGAATTCTATTCGTATAATCCTAAAAGGATTTGAAATTCACTTATCGGGTAATTGATGTATTTAAGTTCTATCGTCCTTTTACGATCTTCTTAATTTCGTTGAGCTTATTCAACGCTTCTATCGGAGTTAGGTTATTGATATCGAGGTGATTGATTTCATCACGTATCTGACTCAAAACCGGATCATCGAGCTGAAAAAAGCTTAGTTGCATACCATCACGTTGCGAGGCGATCTCTTTTACCGGTTTGGATACGCTACCTTGTCGGTTGTCTGATTCAAGTTGTTTGAGAATCGTATTGGCGCGTTTGACAATACTTTGTGGCATACCCGCCATTTTCGCCACATGAATTCCGAAGCTGTGCTCACTTCCTCCTTTTACGAGTTTGCGTAAGAAAATAACCTTATTGTCAGTTTCTTTTACCGATACATTGTAGTTCACGATACGAGAGAATGTTTTTTCCATTTCGTTGAGTTCGTGGTAATGTGTGGCAAAGAGTGTTTTCGGCTTCCCTTTTGGGTTTTCATGGATGTGTTCCACAATTGCCCAAGCGATGGAGATACCGTCGTAAGTACTCGTTCCGCGACCCAGTTCGTCAAATAGAATCAGACTCCGGTCAGAAATATTATTGAGGATATCTGATGCCTCGTTCATTTCTACCATAAAGGTTGATTCGCCGACAGAGATATTATCGGATGCTCCGACACGCGTGAAAATTTTATCTACCATTCCGATTTTTGCAGCCTCTGCAGGAACGAAACTTCCGATCTGAGCAAGTAGTGTAATCAATGCCGTTTGACGGAGCAGGGCCGATTTACCGGCCATGTTAGGCCCGGTGATCATGATCACCTGCTGCGTATCGTTGTCGAGTAAAACATCGTTGGCCACATAGCTTTCTCCCAAAGGAAGTTGTTTTTCAATCACCGGATGACGTCCTTGGCGGATATCGATCACTAGCGAATCATTCACTTCAGGACGTACATAGCGGTTTTCCTGCGCTACTTTTGCAAAGGAAAGAAGGCAGTCAATACGGGCGATTAGATTCGCATCATGTTGTATGTTGGGAATATAATCGGCGATGCCTAAAACCAGATCGTTAAACAGACGTGTTTCGAGCGAAAGGATCTTCTCTTCCGCACCGAGT
>JBOFCW010000342.1:0-5567 GCA_051646395.1 Bacteroidales bacterium | reverse complement strand
ATATTCTTTCCTTTAAATTCAATGATCAACTTTCTACGTCATTCAAACTAGCATGTTTCAAAGAAAGACATTACTCTTGAGGAGTTCCCCCCTGCCGTTATCTCCTCTGCCATAAACACCATCGCCGGAGACGCATGAGAAAAAAACATCTGGTATCCCGGACAAAGTATATTATGATGTTTTTCTCCGGTAATGGAATATCCGACTCTGTCTTTCATACACCCACCATTGCAAAAACGCAAATAATTACAACGCTTGCATTGCACACTTAAACCACTTCGCTTTTGCTGACCAAACCGCAATTGCTTCCGGCTATACATCATACCTGTTATTGTCTGATCGTCGATGTTACCTAATTTATGATCATTTGTATAAAAATAATTACAAGCATAAATATCCCCGTTCGAATCCGCAAGAGCTGCATGTCCGCAGGTTGGTGAATAAATACAGGCGATGGGCTCTTTTCGACAAAATACTTTCAATGTATTTTCAAAAATAGAAATATACATTTTCCCCACATCATTTCTTACCCATTCATCAAATATGGCACAAAGAAAACTACCATAGGCGACGCCTGGCACAGACCACGACGTCAATTTCCCATCTTTCATAGAAACATGCGGCAGAAACTGAATTGTACGCAAATCGTTCTCCTTAAAAAAATGATACATATCCAATGGATATTGGACATTGTAATCATTAATTGTAGTTTTGACCTGAAATTTTATTCCATATTTCCGCAGCAAACCGATACCTCGCATAACCTCATCGAAACTACCGTTACCATTATTATTTATACGATAACGATCATGGCAATGTCGCGGACCATCTAATGAAACCGTAACCTGAAAGTCATGCTGTTTTAAAAACAAACACCAATCGTCATCCAGCAAAACCGCATTGGTTTGCATTGAATTAGTTATTCTTTTCCCTCTTCCGATTCTTTGTTGAATTTCAAGAGCATCTTTGTAAAAATCAAGACCACACATGAGCGGTTCACCTCCCGTCCATATGAATTTAACACCTGAATGAATCTGTGCATCGATATATTGTTTTGTAAACTTTTCCAAAACCAGCTTATTCATCTCTACATTTTCATCCTCATCCTTCAGTTTATTACTACAATATATACAATTCAGATTACATTTTGACCCCGCACTTTTTGCCATTACATAAACAGGAAAAGTGATCGTGTTATAACTTGAAGAAAAATCGTCATGTATCATGAATATATACTGTGTTATTACATACTGAAAAACAAGCATCTACATACAAAAGTTTGATATTTAAACACTGTTTAGCATTTATTATACACGACTTGTTCTAATTCATTCATCCGTATGTAATTTATTTTTTATCAAAATCAGATGCGCCATTAATATACATTTTTTGTCGGGTATCTCTACTTTAGTTGAATTATGCCGTTTTCATCTATTCTCTGATCAAAAAATCTATATTGGAAATACATTCTTGCCAAACCTATAAAGACAAAAAAAACCTTTGAATTCAAATTGAATTCAAAGGCTTTTTTTCAATAACTGAATTAAGAAAGCTTTAACGGATATTTCACTTTTTCCGGAAGCAAAGCGATATTAAGTACTTCCCGGATATCCTTGACGAAATGAAAGGTCAATCCTTTCAGATAAGTATCCTTGATCTCTTCAATATCCTTTCGATTCTCGAAACATAAAATAATATCCTTGATTCCGGCGCGTTTGGCTGCGAGAATTTTCTCCTTAATACCCCCAACAGGCAGAACACGCCCCCTTAGAGTTATCTCTCCCGTCATAGCCAAATGCGGACGTATTTTTCGCTGTGTAAACGAGGATGTCAATGAGGTAACCATCGTAATTCCGGCGGAAGGACCATCTTTCGGAATCGCACCCTCAGGTACATGAACATGTACACTCCACTTTTCGAAAAGATCTTCATCAATACCCAGTTCTTCCGCATGCGATTTGATATACTGCATAGCGATAACAGCTGATTCTTTCATAACATCTCCCAGATTACCGGTCAATGTAAGCTTCTCTCCTTTGCTTTTTGACAAACTTGATTCCACAAAAAGAATCTCTCCGCCGACAGCAGTCCAGGCCAAACCGGTCACGACGCCGGCATAATCATTCCCTTCATATACCTCAGGCGATGTCAGGTGCATTCCAAGAAATGATTCCAGTTCTGCTGGCTGCAGCACTTTCGAGAATGTTTCTCCGATTGCAATCTTATAGGCAAGCTTACGCATAATTTTGGCAATCATTTTGTCCAACTGACGAACCCCCGATTCACGGGTATAATAAGTTACGATCGCTTCCATCGTTTTCTTCGGTATATCAAAAACTGATTTCTCAATTCCATGAGCCTCCATCTGCTTGGGCAATAAATGGCGACGAGCGATTTCGACCTTTTCCTCCATGATATAACCGCTGATATCAATCATCTCCATACGGTCTAGCAATGGTTTCTGGATATTATTGATATCATTAGCTGTTGCGATAAACATCACTTTTGATAAATCATAATCGATATCCAGGTAATTATCGTGGAATGTAGAGTTTTGTTCCGGATCAAGTACCTCTAACAAGGCCGATGCAGGATCTCCCTTAAAGTCAGATCCGATCTTATCGATTTCATCCAGTACGAAAACAGGATTCGAAGTTCCGGCTTTTATCAAACCATTCACAATACGGCCCGGCATCGCTCCGATATAAGTCCGTCGATGTCCGCGAATCTCTGCTTCATCATGCAACCCGCCGAATGACACTCGAACATATTTACGCTTCAAAGCCTCCGCAACCGATTTTCCGAGAGAAGTCTTTCCTACGCCCGGAGGTCCGTATAAGCAGATGATCGGTGATTTAAAATCCCCTCGCAACTTCAGTACCGAAAGATGCTCCAATATCCGTTCTTTCACTTTTTCAAGACCATAATGAGCTTTATCCAAAACCTTCTGTGCATTCTTCAGATTCAGGTTATCTTTTGAATATTCATCCCATGGAAGATTAAGCATGTTCTGGATATAGGTAAACTGAGTCGAGTAATCAGGCGATTGAGGATGAAGTCGCTCCAGTTTACGCATTTCCTTTTCAAAGACAGCCTGTACCTGTTCTGACCATTTCTTTTTAGCTGCCCGTTCGTACAAATCGGCAAAATCCTGATCCTGTGCACTTCCACCCAATTCATCCTGAATCGTTTTCATCTGCGCCTGCAAAAAATGCTCTCTTTGCTGCTGCGAGATATCTTCTCTCGTTTTAGTCTGAATTGAAGCCTTGATTTCAAGTAATTGTAAATCACGACTCAAATTTTTATATAATGCAAAAGCTCTATCCTTCGTATTATTTAAAGAAAGTAAACGCTGCTTATCCTCGGGTGTCGAAGGCAGACTTGTGCATAAAAAGTTTATCATATACTCCGGTTGTTCGATATTGCGTAGCGCAAACATCAATTCGCGGGGAGCATCATTCATCGTTTTAAAAATACGATCAGTCGTATCTTTAATAGCACCGATCAATGCTTCATATTCATGATCTTCTTTTGTCGGTTGATATTCTTCATCCAATGTCACGCGTCCTCTCAAATAAGGAGTCACCTCATTGATTTCTTCCAGCGTAAACCGTTTTTTACCTTGCAAAATCACAGTAGTGGTTTTATCAGGCATTTCAAGAATTTTCAAAACTTCAGCAACAGTTCCGATATGGTATAAATCATTGAAAAACGGGTCGTTGACATTTGAGTCAATCTGACATACCACCCCGATCAAGGTTTTTTCAGAATAAGCTTCCTGAATAAGTTTCATCGATTTATCCCGGCCTATTGTAACCGGAAGTGCTACCCCGGGAAACAAAACCATATTTCGCAAGGGCAAAATAGGTAAATCCTGATCTTTCAATCCATTGCAATCCGTATCGGGTTCGCCATTTATTTCTGTAAAAATCGGCATGATACCGGTTTGGTTATCCATATCATTATCCATTGTGAAGTCATCGGATACAAACTGCGGCATTTTATAATATGTCAGTTTGTCATTATCTAATCTGAGTTGTTTCATATTTTTAATGTGATGTAGTCTCAAGTAACATATTCTACAATCATTGTGCCAAAGTTAACTAAAGCGATTAACCTCACGAAATTTTTTTTGTTTCTTTGCAATCTCGTTCGAACGAATTTCATGCATATGTCAAACAGTTATTTTCAGTTTAAACAATTTACAGTCCATCAGGAGAAATGTGCCATGAAAGTGGGCACTGATGGCGTCCTTTTAGGAGCTTGGTGCGATGTAACCAATAAAAAAAGAGTTTTAGATATCGGTACTGGAACCGGCCTTATCGCCCTGATGATTGCTCAACGTAACCAGGATGCGATGATAGAAGCTTTGGATATTGATACAGAAGCCTGCTTGCAGGCCGCAGAGAATTTCATTTCCTCGCCCTGGAAGGACAGACTTTCCGTATTACATGCTGATTTCACGAAATTTGCTTCTTCTGCATCCGATAGATATGATCTGATCGTATCTAATCCGCCCTATTTCGAGAACAGTTTAAAAAATAACTGCAACAAACGAACTCAAGCCAGACACACAGACACACTCCCCTTCGAAACTCTGATCGGATCGGCTCGTTCTCTTTTACAACCGGACGGTTGCCTCGCACTTGTATATCCTTCTATCGCAAACGAACGTATCCTTTCTCTTGCTTGTCAAAATAACCTGATTTGCGTACGTCAGACCAAAATAAAAGGGAGTGCAAATGCACTCCCCAAAAGATATCTTGCTGAATTCAGGATTTCGAATGAAAACAACAGCAACTCATCACAGAGCCCTTTGACTCCGAATGAATTGATCGTAGAACACGAACGACATCAATACACTGCTGAATTCATTGCGCTTACACGAAGTTTTTACTTAAAAATCCCTGATTAATCTCCATCCGAATAATCCTGCATTTCCTGAATGCGGTGTTTATAATGCTCGTGAGACTCTCCGGATTGGCGGCTTACATAATCTGGCTCCAAATCCGGAGAATCCTCTGTATGGTCATCCCTTCCGGATACCAGATCATAAAATTCCCGAGCTGAAATCCAGCCATAAGAGTGGTGAAAGACCTGGTCTTCACCCTCAAAAATCCTTTTTGTTCCGTGAGTTGGCATAGCAAATGGTTTAAAGTTATTATCAGAATAACAAACAGACATCCAAAAGTTTCGCTTCGTACCAGAAGAAATCGTTAATTTCCGACCTCTTCTATTGCAGATTCAACAACACCCTTCCCCTCAAACCTTTTTGCATAATTGGTATAATCATGAGGAATATGCAAATAAGCCGGATCCTGAAACAACGGGCTTGAGATAATATGATCTGCCGTCGATCGGTTGCAGCAAAAAATAATATTTTCCACACTTGCCAAACGCGTCAAGGCTTTCACATCCGTATCATGCGGCTGTAGCGTCATCGGATCAGTGAAGAAGAATAGATAATCTATTTCTCCGTCCACAATTCGCGATCCCATCTGCTGATCACCTCCAAGAGGTCCTGATTTCAGCAAGGTGAAATCCCATTCAATCTCCGGATGTTTTTT
>JBOFCW010000341.1:0-5841 GCA_051646395.1 Bacteroidales bacterium | reverse complement strand
CTTCCTCTACTTGTTCCAATGTCAGAAGTTGCAGGGCGTATGTCTGTTCAGGAAGGAGCTTTCTTCTTAGAAAAACCACATGGAGGAAAAGGTATTCTTCTTGGAGGAGTTCCCGGCGTCAAACCTGCTAAAGTATTGGTGCTAGGGGGAGGAATCGTGGGCTACAACGCCGCAATCATCGCAGCCGGCATGGGTGCAGAGGTCATTGTTTTCGACACCTCTCTTCCTCGGTTGAGATACCTCAGTGAGATAATGCCGGCGAATGTAAAAACAATGATGTCATCCACTTATAATATTGAGACAGAACTTCCTTCTACGGATCTTGTCGTAGGGGCAGTCCTGATTCCCGGAGCAAAAGCACCTCATCTGATTACACGTCAAATGTTGGGCTTAATGCAAAAAGGATCCGTATTAGTAGATGTTGCCATTGACCAGGGAGGCTGTTTTGAAACCTCACACGCCACATCTCATGACAATCCTACTTATGAAATAGATGGTATCGTTCATTATTGCGTAGCCAATATTCCGGGTGCAGTTCCATGCACCTCGACCATGGCTTTGACTAATGCAACGTTGCCTTACGTATTAGAACTTGCAGAATTAGGATGGGAAAAAGCTTGTGCAAAAGATCCTGCATTAAACAGAGGTCTGAATATTATTGAAGGAAAAATCGTATATCAGAGCGTAAAAGATGCATTTGGATATCAATAAAACGTCGCAAGCTTAATATCGAAGTGTAATTTTCCACGTTATAGCAGAAAAGATCTTGCTATAACGTGTTTTTTTATTCGTTTTCTACTGGTTTCTTTTATTTTTGTGAATCATAAAAATAAAAGAAATATGTTTTTTCTCTTTCTCATCATTTTTCTCATACTAATTTCTTTAACCGGAAATATACTTCTCTTCAGGAGTTTTGATAGGTCCATCCAATCAAAAAAGATATTCCGGCAAATCTGGATTAGCCAAACCATTATCAATGCCCTTCTGCCGATAATTCTATTCGCTTTGATCTATTCTGGTACGGTTAATCCGAACTCGTTTGTATCATCCTGGTTTATCCTTTTAATCTTTTTAGAGATTTTTCCATTGCTTTTCTTCTCATTATACTGGCTCCTGTTTATTTTACCATTTCAACGATTTTGCAAATTCAATAAAAGCATCAAGATTGTCGGTTGGAGTATCTGCATTGTTGTTTTCTGTTCTATCCTTTATGGAGGAATAGTTGGGCGCACCCACTTAGTTGTGAACAAAAAAGCAGTTGTTTCCTCCAGATTACCAAAATCTTTCGATGGCTTAAAAATAGCACATATCTCCGATCTTCATTTAGGTAGTTTTAATGAGAATCCGGAATTCATTCAAAAAGTAGTCGAAACAATTAATTCACAAAAAACAGATCTAATCTTCTTTACCGGAGACCTGGTCAATAGTAATACTTCAGAGATAGCTCCATTTCTGGAAATATTAAAATCACTTACTGCTAAAGATGGAGTCTATTCCGTGCTAGGAAATCATGATTACCTCCATTACAATCATTGGAATAGTGAAGAAGAGCGGTTAATTGAATTTGAAAAGCTCAATCAGTTTCAAAAAGATTGCGGTTGGATTTTATTAAATAACGAAAATCATATTATACGAAGAGGCAACGATAGTATAGCAATTATTGGTGTCGAGAACCGGGGAGAAAAACGCTTTGGCAAACAAGGCGACCTTACTAAAGCGATGAAACGAGTATCTGCATCCTGCTTTTCCCTCCTATTATCACATAATCCCCATCATTGGGAAGAAGAAGTTATTCCATTAAGTGATATCGATTTAACTTTTTCAGGACATACTCATGCTATGCAAACGCAAGTCGGCAATTATTCTCCCGCTTCATGGGTTTATCCACACTGGAATGGATTATATAAGAACAATAACCAATTTCTTCACGTAAACAGGGGAATTGGCTACGTACTGGTTCCAATGAGAGTCGGTGCATATCCGGAAATAACAATTATTGAATTAAGAAATACAACAGAATGAGTACAAATTTCAACACACTCGTTTCAAAAGCTTTAAACATCAGCGAAAAACAAGTAGCTAATACGATCAAACTACTTGAGGACGGGGCAACTATCCCTTTTATCAGCCGTTATCGAAAAGAACTTACCGGTGCATTGGATGAAGTACAGATCGCTGCAATAAACGATACATTATCAAAGTTGAAAGAAACGGATAAAAGAAAAAGCACGATACTTTCGACCATTGAAGAACAGGGAAAACTAACACCTGAATTAAAAAATCGCATTGAAAACAGTTGGGATCTGACTGAACTTGAGGATATTTATTTACCATTCAAACCCAAAAGGCGTACGCGTGCTGAAATGGCTCGTGAAAAAGGGCTAGAACCATTGGCTACCTTCCTGATGTTTCAGCAAAACAACGACCCGGAATTAAAAGCTGAAGGATTCTTAAACGATCAGATTAAAGATATCAATGAAGCTTTAAAAGGAGCTCGCGATATTATCGCAGAATGGGTCAATGAAGATGAAAAAGCGCGTAACAATATTCGAAATATATTTACCCGTGAAGCTATGATCTCATCCAAAGTCATAAAAGGAAAAGAGGAAGAAGGAAGCAAATACCGCGATTATTTTGAATGGACCGAACCTCTAAAGCGATGTTCTTCGCATCGAATGCTCGCACTTCGCAGAGGTGAAAACGAAGGCATTTTGAAAGTAACAATCGAGTCTGATGATGAACATTGTCTGGAAAGACTTGAAAAACAATACATCAGGAATAGCAATGCCGCAGCTAAACAAGTATTCGAAGCAGTAAAAGACGGCTACAAACGACTTCTGAAACCCTCGATAGAAACTGAATTTTCTCAATTATCAAAAGAAAAGGCAGATGAGGAAGCAATCAGAGTGTTTGCCACCAATTTACGGCAATTGCTTTTAGCGGCACCTCTGGGTCAAAAACGTGTCTTGGGTATTGATCCGGGATACCGTACCGGATGTAAATTAGTTTGTCTTGATGCTCAGGGAAATTTGCTTCACAACGAAACCATATACCCTCATCCACCACAGAATCAAACATCTCTTGCAGCAAAAAAACTGACTTCCCTGGTTGAACAATATCAGATAGAAGCCATTTCCATCGGGAACGGTACAGCCAGTCGCGAAACAGAAAAATTCGTCACTTCTTTGCGTTACGACCGGAAACTTCAGGTTTTTGTAGTCAGCGAAGACGGAGCCTCCATTTATTCCGCCTCAAAAATCGCACGCGAAGAATTCCCTGAATATGATGTAACAGTTAGAGGTGCGGTATCTATCGGACGCAGATTGATGGATCCTCTGGCCGAACTGGTAAAAATCGACCCTAAATCAATCGGTGTAGGCCAGTATCAATATGATGTGAATCAGGCACAATTAAAAAAATCACTCGACCAAACGGTCGAAAATTGCGTAAATCAAGTGGGTGTGAATGTCAATACTGCCAGCAAACACCTCCTCACCTATATCTCAGGATTGGGTCCGCTACTTGCACAGAACATCGTGAATTACCGACAAGAGAACGGACCTTTCTCCTCACGTCGTGAGTTAATGAAAGTGCCAAGAATGGGAGAAAAAGCATTTGAGCAAGCTGCCGGATTCTTAAGAATTCCAGGATCAAAAAATCCCCTGGATAATTCATCTGTACATCCCGAAAGCTATGGTATTGTAGAACAAATGTCCAAAGACCTCAATTGCAGTGTAGAAGAATTAATAAAAAACAAAGAACTGCGCTTGCAAATCAAATTAGAGAAATATATTTCAGACACGATCGGCCTCCCAACTCTTCAGGATATCCTAAAAGAACTTGAAAAACCGGGACTCGATCCACGTCAGCAAATAAAAGTTTTCGAATTTGACCCAGGTGTCCGTACAATTGACGATTTACATGAGGGAAAAGTTCTGCCTGGTATTGTAACCAATATCACCAATTTTGGTTGCTTTGTAGATGTGGGTATCAAAGAAAACGGTCTGATCCATGTCTCCCAACTCGCAGACCGTTTCATCTCCGATCCTACGGAAATTGTATCTATTCATCAACATGTAACAGTTAAAGTGCTCTCTGTTGATAAAGAACGTAAGCGCGTACAACTTACAATGAAAGGTATTTGAGTATGAATGAAGTTTTAATCTCATTGGGTAGCAATACTCCTGACGGACTTGAGAATATCAGACATGCCATCCGATTAATTGAAACGAAAGCTTTATCATCGAAATTTTCTTCCGTTTACAAAAGTGAACCTGTAGGTAAATTCAAGCATGCTTTCTATCACAATTGCGTCGGTATCATCACCACAGATCGAGACCAGTCCGAATGGAATGATTTTTTCAAGAATGCAGAGCTTCAAATGGGACGAACAGCAGAAATGAGGGAATCTGGAAATGTCCCTCTAGATTTGGACATCATCGTTTGGAATGACAATATTATCAGACCGGCTGATCTTATTGCGCCTTACCTCCAATCTGGTTTAAAACAGATTGGATATCCGTCACAAAATGATTGACAAATAATGATAGCCCATCAGGGAGAATGCGAATCAATTTGCACGATCCCTGATGGGCTATTTTATCAAATCATTCATATTTAGCGGACAAAAACCCATTCGGATTCAGACGAGTGGTCTGGTGAATACAGGTAGTTATCCTCTTTAAATTCCTTAATACCCTCCCTGGTTGTTATTTTATTCCGAATAATATAACGTGCCATAAGCCCTCTCGCCTTTTTCACTGCAGGAGATACAGCTTGATATTTTCCGTTACGAAATTCTTTGAACGAAAGTGCCAAAATGGACTTGGAAAATTCATATTGATCCAAAAGCTTCCCATACTCATCCGAAGCCAGATTGAAGATCAACTCATTCTCTGCCTCATTTTTCAAAAATAGATTGATATCCTCTTTCCAAAATTCATAAAGATTGCCTGTTTCTGTTTTTAATCGATTGGCCAAATCTAAACGGTAAGGTTCGATCATATCAGAAGGGCGAAGGATTCCATACAAACCTGAAAAAATGCGTAAATGTTCCTGTGCGAAAAGAAGATCTTCATTTGAAAAAGAACCATAATCGAGAGCAGCAAAGGCAGTTCCATTAAAACCACAAATCGTTTGCACGGCTGTATTTCTACCTGATCCGAATAATGCGTACAACTCTCTGGTTTGTGATAGCATATTGCCGGTTATACCCAATGCTTTTTGTATTTCTCCCGGAGACATTTGTCGCAGCAACTCCACAAGCATCAGAGCTTTATGAATGAAAACAGGTTCTGTCGGTTGTAATAAAGATGTCGATACAGATCGATTCATTCTTTTTGCCGGTGATAATATTATCTTCATATGTCCAAGGCTTATTATTTAATCAGATATTTCAAAAAAATCACGCAACAGCAAAAAGAACCCATCTCCTTATCGTAACGATAAATAATTGTTTCCTTTTCCTGTTGCGTGAAATTATTGGGGTATTATTAAGTCTTACTTCAATTCAAGCAATACGACATTCTCTACATGATGTGTATGGGGGAACATATCTACAGCCTGTACTTTTGTCACTTTGTATTTGGCATCCAGCAATGCAAGATCTCTTGCCTGAGTCGCCGGGTTACAGCTCACGTAAACGATGCGTTTCGGTTCAGCAAAAAGTATCGCATTTACAACGTCATCGTGCATCCCTGCGCGTGGAGGATCGGTAATGATCACATCCGGACGCCCATGCTCTTTGATGAAATCCAGGGTCAAAATATCTTTCAGATCGCCTGCATAGAATAAAGTATTTTCTATTCCGTTGATCCGCGAGTTTACTTTTGCATCTTCGAT
>JBOFCW010000334.1:0-4163 GCA_051646395.1 Bacteroidales bacterium | reverse complement strand
CGACATAATATTTTTTAGTTCGCATCATTACTTTGCTTGAATATATAAGATTGCAAAAATAATGCATCTTCAGGATATAGACGCAAAAAACTGTACATTTGCTGTATAAAACAATTTATTTGTCGAAAGTAAAGAGGAAAATGATGCATAGAATCTTTCTTATAGGATATATGGGTGCTGGCAAAACAACTCTAGGTAAGGTTTTGGCCCGCAGGTTAAATCTCTCGTTTATTGATCTGGACTTGTTTATTGAACAACGGTACCATAAGTCTGTGTCGGTTTTGTTTAATGAAAAAGGAGAAAACAAGTTTCGTGAGATTGAGCGTCTCATGCTTCATGAGGTGGCTGAATTCGAAAATGTGATTATATCAACAGGTGGTGGTACTCCGGTTTTTTTTGATAATATGGAGTTTATGAATAGTGCAGGTTGTACTATTTATCTCGAAGTCGCATGCGATCTTCTGACAGACCGGTTGCGGAAAAACTCTGATAAAAGGCCATTGATTGCAGGTAAATCAGCGGACGAATTAAGAGGGTTTATTGCGAAGAATCTGGAACATCGTTCGCCTTATTATGAAAATGCGAAAATAAAAGTTTTTATTGACGATGAGAAGGAAAGTATAGAGGAGATAGTATCAAGAGTTATTCTGGAAGCAGGTTGTTAGGTTAATGATTATTTGCGAAAATGTATTTTTATTCGCTGGTTTGGTCTGAATTATTTCGCAATGTTTAATAAAAAATAAAGCGTATAAATGTCTTTTGTCTGATAAAACTTGTAAATTTGCGGGGTTTTATCAAATAATTGAAATGCATTCGTCAAAAAAGAACTTTATAGATGTAGAGCAGGTTGTCAGAAAGAAAGCTCCTGGTTTAGGTAAAAAAATACCTTCTTTTGTCTTCTCAATTTTGAAAAAAATTGTTTGTCAGGATCAATTGAATGATTTTTTACATAAAAATGCAGGGAAAGAAGGACTGGATTTTGCTGATGCTCTTGTTGATCAGCTTTCATCAGGGGTGAAGGTTGTCGGGTTAGAAAATATACCATTAGACGGACGTTATATTTTTGCGTCTAATCATCCGCTTGGAGGAATGGACGGGGTAACGCTTCTATCAGTTTTAGGTAAGAAGTTTGGTCCGGATGTTCGTTTCATTGTGAATGACTTATTGATGAATGTAAAGCCATTGGCTCCTGTGTTTGTCCCTGTGAATAAACATGGTGGTCAGTCAAAAAGTAGTCTTGATAGTTTGAATTCAGTATTAGAATCTGATGCGCAGGTCGCAATATTTCCTGCAGGTCTTGTTTCAAGACTCCACGATAATGGTAATATTGAGGATTTAGACTGGAAAAAGACTTTCGTATCGCAGGCCATACGTTATAAAAGAGATATTGTTCCTGTATATTTTGAAGCAAAAAATTCGGACTTTTTCTACAAGTTTGCCTTTTGGCGTAAAAAATTAAAAGTAAAAGTAAATATAGATATGCTCTTTTTACCAAGAGAGCTTTTTAATAAGAAGAATCAAAAATTCATTGTGCACTTTGGCGAACCAATTTCTTGTGTTTCGCTTCAGGAAGAACGCTCTCACCAGGAGTGGGCTAAGCACATCAAAAAACAATTGTATGCAAAACATCATCGCACCCATCGATAAGGAGTTGATTATGGCGGAGCTAACGCCTGAGAGATTGCTGCGTAAAACCAATAAGGCGAATAATGAGATTTATGTCATTGATTATCATAATGCGCCTAACACAGTTCGTGAAATCGGACGTTTACGTGAAATAGCATTCAGAGATGCCGGTGGAGGTACAGGCATGGAGATCGATTTGGATGAGTTTGATACGATGGAGAATCCTTATCAGCAGCTTATCGTTTGGAATCCCGATGCGGAAGAAATATTAGGAGGATATCGTTTCCTTTTTGGTGACCAGGTTGAGTTTGATGAGCATAACCACCCCAAATTGGCAATGGCTCACCTTTTTCATTTTTCGGATACATTCATTAATGAGTATTTGCCTAAAACGCTGGAGCTTGGACGTTCTTTTGTCCGGGTTGAGTATCAGTCGTCACGTGCAGGTGCTAAAGGTCTTTTTGCTTTAGATAATCTATGGGATGGGTTAGGAGCACTAACAGTAGTTCATCCTCCAATGGAGTATTTCTTTGGGAAAATGACAATGTATCCCGACTTTAAAAGTGAAGCAAGAGATATGATTTTGTACTTCCTGCAGAAACACTTCGGAGATCCTGAAAATCTTGTAGTGCCGATTAATCCGGTATTGTCGCATGAGGAGCACGACCATTTTAAAGAAATTCTGACTGAAGCTGATTTTCGTTCGGATTACAAAATTCTTAATGCTGAAGTACGTAAAGAAGGTTTGAATATTCCTCCTTTGGTAAATGCCTATATGGGATTGTCTCCAAAGATGAAAGTATTTGGTACGGCAATTAATCAGGAGTTCGGATTGGTTGAAGAAACAGGAATCCTGATTAAAGTAGATGAGATTATTGAAGAAAAGAGACTTCGCCATATCGAATCTTTTGAACCTAACTTTGGATTTATCAGACCGAATATAGATTAAAATAAATTTAAGGGCATAGAGTAACAGATTGCTACTCTATGCCTTTAATAGTTTTATGCTGATACTCTTGAATTGTGTTTATTCACAATAAGAGTTAATGCCTGAGTTTATGAAGAAATAAATGTTTATATTTGCAGGCAATTAATTAGCTAATAGACTTCTCAAATATAATTGAATAGCTTTTTTATGCAAGAAAAAATTATCATTCTCGACTTTGGTTCTCAGTACACTCAACTGATTGCAAGACGTGTGCGCGAACTAAATACCTACTGCGAAATCCTTCCTTATAACAAGTTTCCTGAAAATACAGATGGTGTTAAAGGTGTTATCCTTGGTGGTAGTCCTTTCTCTGTAAATGACCCGAATGCATTATCAACAGATCTTGATCGTATTCGTGGTAAATTCCCATTGTTAGGTGTTTGTTACGGAGCTCAGTATCTGGCAAAAAACTCCGGAGGGAAAGTAGGTTCGGCTGAATCTCGTGAGTACGGACGTGCTCATTTGCGTAATATTGATAAAGAAGATATTCTTTTCAAAGGAATCCCCGAAAATTCTCAGGTATGGATGTCTCATGGAGATACTATTCTTGAAATGCCTGATACATTTAAAGTTGTAGCAAGCACTGAAGATGTTGAAAATGCAGCTTATCGCATCGAAGGCGAAAATACATGGGCTGTTCAGTTTCATCCCGAGGTTTATCACAGCGAAGATGGTAAGATTCTTTTGAATAACTTCCTGAAAGATATTTGTGGATGTGCTCAGGATTGGACTCCTGCTTCATTTATTGAAACAACAGTAAAAGAGTTAAAAGAAAAACTGGGTGAGGATCGTGTGGTTCTTGGTCTTTCTGGAGGTGTAGACTCAACAGTTGCGGCTGTTCTTTTGAATAAAGCAATTGGTAAAAACTTATTCTGTATCTTTGTAGATAATGGTTTACTTCGTAAAGATGAATTTGAATCTGTTATGAAGAACTATGAAGTTTTAGGTCTGAATGTTATTGGTGTTCGTGCAGCAGATAAATTCTATGCCGATCTTGCAGGCGTAAGTGATCCGGAGCAAAAACGTAAAATTATCGGTAAAGGATTTATCGATGTATTTGATGTAGAAGCTCATAAACTTGAAAATATCAAATGGTTGGCTCAGGGTACTATTTATCCTGACATTATTGAATCATTGTCAATTACGGGTATGGTTATTAAATCGCACCACAATGTTGGTGGATTGCCTGACCGTATGAAGCTTCAGATCGTTGAGCCTCTTCGTCTTCTGTTTAAGGATGAGGTGAGACGTGTAGGACGCGAATTGGGTATACCTGATTCATTGATCAGCCGTCACCCGTTCCCGGGACCGGGTCTTGCTGTTCGTATCCTTGGTGATATTACAGCAGATAAAGTGAAAGTGCTACAGGAAGCTGATGCAATCTTTATCAACGGACTTCGCGAGCATGGATTGTATGATCAGGTATGGCAGGCAGGTGCTATCCTTCTTCCTATTCAATCAGTAGGAGTAATGGGCGATGAGCGTACATACGAAAATGCAGTTGCATTAAGAGCGGTTGTTTCGACTGATGGTATGACTGCTGACTGGT
>JBOFCW010000288.1:0-11195 GCA_051646395.1 Bacteroidales bacterium | reverse complement strand
CTGTAATCTCTCGTATTCATTATCAATGCGATAAAGTAGCTGTGGTTTTGCCGCGATGGTTTCAATGAAATATTTATTTTTGCCCCAAACAAATTGGTATGGAAAAACTGACAATCATAAAAGTGGGTGGTAAAATCGTTGAGGAACAGGAATCGCTCGACGCGTTACTGAATCTGTTTGCCGCCATTCCCGGTCATAAGTTGCTTGTACATGGTGGCGGTCGTTCGGCAACAAAGATCGCGACGCGGCTCGGCATCGAATCGCAGATGATCAACGGGCGCCGCGTGACGGACGAGGAAACCCTTAAGGTGGTCACGATGGTGTATGGCGGCCTTGTCAACAAACAGATCGTGGCGTCGCTGCAGGCGCGGGGTGTCAACGCACTCGGACTGACCGGGGCGGATATGAATGTGATGCTTTCGGATAAACGTCCGGTGGGAGAGGTGGATTACGGATTCGTGGGTGATGTGAAACAGGTGAACGCATCGTTGCTGGCGGATCTGATTGCGAAAGATGTGGTGCCTGTACTGGCTCCGCTGACGCACGACGGAAAGGGTTCGATGCTTAACACGAACGCGGATACCATTGCGGGAGAAGCGGCTAAAGCGCTCGCTCCGTTCTTCGACGTAACGCTGGTTTACTGTTTCGAGAAGAAAGGCGTGTTGCTCGACGAGCACGACGACGAAAGCGTAATCCCGACTATTACCCGTCCGTATTTCGAAGAATTGGTAAGCGAAGGCATCGTACAGGGCGGAATGATACCCAAACTGGAAAATGCGTTCCGGGCCATCGATGCAGGCGTAAAAGAAGTGATCATTACGGCAGCTTCTTTAATCGGAACGGCTGGGGGAACACGGATTATCCGTTAATTCGTATAATTACCATCGATAATGATTTTAAGGGAATCATCATCGATGGCGATAAAGTTATGAGCAGGCTGTTTTCTTGTGCTTACCTGCAACAAGCCGCACGGTCCTTGTCATCCTGTAATAGCCGGTCTGCTTCTTGCTTGAGGTCATTCATCGGTAAATCGAGCTTGGCAGCCAGTCCCATGCCACACCGTTGGTCGGCCAGATAGAAACGGGCTGCGACACGCAAGCGTATGAATTTAGGCACACCTTCGAGCGCTTCGGTAATGTTGCTTATGGTACGGAGTTTTTCATCTTCAGACATAAGTCTGAAAAGATCTCCCGGCTGGCTGTAATAATCCGTATCGATACGGTTGTTATAAGCCATGGCATTTCCATCGATAAGCAAAGGAGGCTCCTCATATTTGCAGTTGTCGGTTGGTCCGTCGAAACTATTCGGTTCATAATTCACCGTGCGGCCGCCATTATCATCGGCACGCATGAATCCGTCGCGATTATAATTCTGAACTCCGACACGCGGGCGATTGACAGGAAGCGATTCGAAATTCACACCGAGTCGGTATCGATGAGCATCTCCATAGGAGAATAGGCGACCCTGCAACATCTGATCGGGAGAAAATCCGATACCGGGCACATTGTTTGCCGGATTAAAGGCGGCTTGTTCGATTTCGGTGAAGTAATTTTCAACATTCCGGTTTAATTCGAATATGCCCACTTCGATGAGCGGATAGTCTTTATGACTCCATACTTTGGTAAGGTCAAACGGATTTATCCGATAAGAGGCCGCTTCTTCTTCCGGCATGATCTGTACATACATTTTCCATTTCGGGAAATTCCCTTTTTCGATATTTTCAAAAAGGTCGCGTTGTGCGGCTTCACGGTCGTGAGCTATAATTGCAGCGGCTTCAGCATTGGTGTAATTTTCGATGCCCTGCTGTGTTTTGAAATGGAATTTTACCCAAAAGCGTTTATTCCCAGCATTGAAAAAACTATAGGTATGACTGCTGAACCCATGCATGTGTCGGAAACCTTTCGGTATCCCGCGGTCGCTCATCAGGATCATCACCTGATGAAGCGATTCCGGACTCAGCGACCAGAAATCCCACATCGCCGTATTGCTTCTCATGTTGTTTCGCGGATCCCTTTTTTGGGTATGGATGAAGTCCGGAAATTTCAACGGATCGCGAATGAAGAAAACAGGCGTGTTGTTTCCAACCAAATCCCAATTGCCCTCTTCAGTATAAAACTTTAAAGCGAATCCGCGAACATCCCGTTCGGTATCGGCAGCACCTCTTTCTCCTGCAACGGTCGAAAATCGGGCCAGCATTGGTGTTTTCTTCCCTATTTCCGAGAAAACGGAAGCTTTGGTATACATCGTGATATCATGCGTAACGGTAAATTCACCAAAAGCTCCTGATCCTTTGGCATGCACCACTCTTTCCGGTATTCTTTCGCGGGCGAATGAACCGAGTTTTTCCATGTACCACACATTTTCCATTAAGGCGGGGCCGTGTTTACCGGCAGTCTTGATATTCTCATTGTCGGCAATCGGATTTCCGGCATTGGAGGTAAGCTGAACCTTTTTCTTTTCTTCCATATCGCTGTTATTTTAATCTGCTACAATCAAACCGTATTATCAAGTAGAATTTATATATTACTTTTTCTTAAAACAGATTTGCGAAAATGATGGTTCAAATTATCAGGATCAGGACACAAAAAAACCGCAACGGCAAAAAGCCATTACGGTTTCTGGAATATCTTTAGTCGAAAAGGATTATGCCATTTCAGCCAGGAGTGATTTTACTTTTTCAGAGATAGCACGACCTTCTGCCAGTCCTGCCAGCTTTTTGCTTGCCACACCCATTACTTTGCCCATCTCTTTTGGTCCGGTAGCACCGGTTTCGGTGATGATCGCTTTAACAGCTTCAGTAAGCTCTTCGTCACTCATTTGTTTCGGAAGGTAGGCTTCCATCACAGCTACCTGTGCCATTTCTTCAGAAGCGAGATCTTCACGATTTTGTGATTTGAAAATATCGGCAGCATCTTTTCCTTTTTTTACCATCTTGGTGATGATTTTCAATGCTTCCTCATCAGAAAGTTCTCCGCTTCCGCCTTTTGAGGTCTTTGCTTCCAAAAACTCTTTCTTTACTCCGCGTAACGTATCGCGACGTACGGCATCTTTCGCAAGCATAGCCGCTTTTATATCTTCGCTAATCTGATCGAACAGTGTCATAATTATATCGTTATTTTAGATTAAAATTGAATTGTAGATGTTGAAGCAATCGAACCGCCGTCTTCACCCGAAAGAGGTTTTTGTTGTGCCTGCTGAATATTGCGGACAAAGTTTTTGTCGCGGTTATAAGCAGGGTTTTGCTCCACCTTTTCGATCAGTTGATCGTCGTCAAGTTCCTCCGGATTGAAGATATAGTAGGAAGCGCGGGCCTGATTTGTTTTCAAACCATCCACAGCCTCTTTTCCATAGGTTTTCTTCATGCGTTCCATCTTCGTCTCCTCGTCGTTCATCGAGATGGTTTTCGTTTCGGGAAGTTCGTTCTTGCGGATTCCTTTCGGAGGAATGGTTGCCGGCATACCCGGTAAATCGGAAATACCGAAACCGGTTGCGAGCAAAGTCATTTTTACCGTGTCAGCAAGAGAGCCATCTACCGCAGCCCCCCAGATTACTTCTACCTCATTGTCGAACTTCATCATGAATTCGTCGATCTCACGAATCTCTTCCATCGTAACCGGCGATTCATCGCAGAAATACAGGTTGAACAGTACTTTCTGAGCACCAAAA
The DNA here is from genome assembly GCA_051646395.1 of Bacteroidales bacterium. Taxonomy (GTDB): domain Bacteria; phylum Bacteroidota; class Bacteroidia; order Bacteroidales; family JAUNSR01; genus JAUNSR01. The sequence goes on along the minus strand of JBOFCW010000288.1, from coordinate 7,529 downwards.
ACGTCGTTGTTGTTAAGCAGCGGCGAGTTCAATGCATCCTCAATCGCTTTGGTTACACGCTGAGGTCCTTGTCCGTAACCACTACTCATGATGGCCACACCACCGTCTTTCAGAATTGTTTTTACGTCTGCAAAGTCGAGGTTGATATGCCCTTCGATTGTAATGATTTCAGCGATGCTTTTAGCTGCCGTCGTCAGTGTATCGTCGGCTTTGGCAAAGGCATTGAAGAAAGTAAGATCGGGATAAATCGCACACAAACGTTCGTTGTTGATAACCAACAACGCATCCACGTGTTTACTCATTTCTTCAACTCCGTCGAGCGCCTGGTTAATCTTCTTTTGTCCTTCAAAAAGGAACGGAACGGTAACGATTCCTACCGTCAGAATATCCATCGCTTTTGCTTCGCGGGCAATAACAGGAGCAGCACCGGTACCGGTACCACCACCCATCCCGGCAGTGATAAATACCATCCGGGTACCATCATCAAGCATTTTGTGAATTTCGTCGATGCTCTCTTCTGCAGCCTGACGGGCTACGGTAGGACGATTCCCTGCTCCCAGACCGGAAGTCAGTTTACGACCTAATTGTATTTTGCGGGGAATCCCTGATTTCTTTAAAGCCTGGTTGTCTGTATTACACAATACAAACGACACGTCATGTATCCCTTCCTGGAACATATGGTTTACGGCATTACCACCGCCACCACCGACCCCGATCACTTTGATGATAGCAGGGCTGGATGTTGAATAAGCAAAATCCAGTAGTTCCAAATCCGGGGTGGTTTCGATTAAACTGTTTTGATTCTCGTCCATTTGTTATCTATTTAATCGATTAGTCAAGTTTTGTATCTTTATCATCCTTGAAAATGTCTATCAGAAAACCTCCGAGTTTCTGGAAAGGCTCCCGTTTTTTGGGTTGTTCGATTACTTTTTCCGGCTCTGGTTGGTGCGTTTCTATGATCTGAACAGGTTCCGGCTGAATCTCTTTGCTACAGTTGTTTTCACCTCTGAGCAATAGCCCAAGTAAAACGGAATAGGCAGTGTCTTTCCCGATTTCTGCATATTGAGCCGAGGCTAACGGACGCTGGAAACTTCCGATCTTCACCTCCATGTCGGTTTTCTTTTTCAACAAGGCGGCAAGTCCTTTCATGTTGGATGCACCCCCGGTCAGAATAAAACCTACACTTAATTGTTTGCTGTCATACCCTGCGATTCGCAGTTGGTTGGAAATATTTTCAATAATCTCTTCTGCACGACACAGCACTACCTGATGTAGCGTTCGTATTTGTATTTCAGGAGAGTCAATGCTTACGCTGGCCGCATGCTTGATGACTTTGTTTTCGGATTCATCAATTTCAGGGGCCGCATTACCGAAATATATTTTTACTTTCTCCGCCTCATTTTCAAGAAGCTGCAGCGAAGCGATATCTTTGGTGATGGTGTTGCCTCCCAGAGGAATGACTGCCAGATGACGAAGCAGACCATCCTTGTAGATAGAAACCGTTGTGGTCGCAGCTCCGAAATCAACCAATACGCAACCCAGGCTTTTTTCAGGTTCCGAAAGCACCGATGCCGATGCCAGCGGAGACAGAATATATCCTGCCAGTGGAATTTGTATCTTTTCGAGTACGCGGTTCAGATTCTTTTTTAATACCGGACGACCGAGAATAATCTTGTGAGTGGCTTCAATTTCAGAACCATATACACCGACAGGCTGTCCTACACGTTTGCCATCTACCTGATATTCGGAAGGTACAATCTGAAGGATCTCTTTGTTGCCAACAGGCATCTGCATACTGACTTCCTTCAGCGAAGAGATGATCTGATCAGTTATCGGAGTTTCCTCATTCAACTGACGGCTTACTTTATGATCGATCGATTGCAAAGACTGGCCTCCCAGCCCTACATAAATCTTGCCGATTTTACAGCGTGCGCGATTTTCAAGTTTCGTAATCAAACGCTTCACTTTCGATGCTGTTTCATCGACATTCTGAATACACCCTCTTTTGATACAGGAATCAGAATCTTCTTTTTCGATTGCATGTATAGAGAGAGAACCATCGGCTTTTTTCTTTCCGACGATTCCCACTATTTTGGAAGTACCAAGGTCAACAGCTGCTATAAACTCTGTTAGTTCCATTGTCCTTTCGTATTATTTTAATTAGTTTATCTATTTAATTCCGATCACCTGATTTTCATATTTCAGGTTGATCGCCTTGTAAACGTTCCAACCTTTTTTATTCAGCCCTTTGTCATAAAAGGTCATCAGGTTATCCAGTTTTTTTTCAAAATTCTGCAAATTTCCCAGTAATATCGTATGCGATCCTACGCGCGGCGTTAGTTCTACCTCACCGTCAGCCCGCACATAAATCTGTTGTATCTGGGCATTCCAGAATTTATCCTTTTGAAGAAAAAGCGCAAACCGATGAAGTTCATCTTTCGCAAGTTCTTTTGAAATATATCCGGACGCAAAAGGCACATGAGCGGTAAAACTCAGAGAAGCCGGAATAAGGAATCCCTCTTCATCAATGTAATAATTACCGGTCAGCCCCAATACCCGCATGATCGGATTTCGCTGATAGATATCGATACGAAGTGTCCCATCGGGGGTTTTGTAGCAACAGGCTGCACGGATAATCGGATTTTCTTCTATAGATCTTCCGATCTCGTAGGTGTCGATCTCTTTCATCGGTTTGCCTATCGCCTTGAAATGATTCCGTCTGAGTATATTTTCAATATCCTTTACTTTCAGATAAGGCGTGTCAATACTGTCTTTGATGGCAATCTGCACGTCTTTGCATACTTCTTCCTCTACCTTATCGGCAAAAATAAAAAACATCGCCAGTAAATATACAGGCAATATGCTTAATAATATGATGCGGAAGAATTTTCTTATCATTTTGACAGGATATCTTTTACCGGGGCAACCAAACGGTCAATGTCACCGGCACCTAACATAATCAGTACGTCAAATTTACGCTCTTTTATCATTTCAAGCAAAAATTCCTTCTTGCAAAGTTTTTTATGCAATACATTTAACTTTTCGAAAATAATTTCAGACGTGATTCCCGGAATTGGTAACTCCCGGGCAGGATATATATCGAGCAGGATCACCTCATCGGCCAGCGACAATGCTTGCGCAAATTCATCCGCGAAATCGCGCGTGCGGCTGTAAAGGTGGGGTTGAAAAATCACGCTCACTTTACGGTCCGGATAAAGTGCCTGAACAGAAGAGATGCTTGCCCGAATTTCATCCGGATGATGCGCATAATCATCTATCAATACACAATCAGCCGTTTTGATCTGAAAATCGAATCGTCGTTTCGGTCCTCCGAATGTCTTCATGGCATTGCGCATCTCTTCGGGAGTTATCCCGTTGAGCCATCCCATTGCCAGTGCCGCCACTCCGTTTTCAATATTTATTTTCACCGGAACTCCCAGTTCGATATCTTCCACTGTTCCTTCCGGGTGTACGAAGTCAAATATGATGGTTCCGTTGCCGATACGGATATTCGCGGCATGAAAATCGCCACCCTCTTCAGCCGAATAGGTGTATAATCGAACTCCCTCTTGCAAGCGGGGCTTCACCTTGATCCCTTTTCTCATTACCAGAGCTCCGCCGGGCTGAATCAAAGAGGTAAAATGAGCGAAACTTTCGAGGTAATTCTCTTCATTACCATATATGTCCAGGTGATCCGGATCGGAAGAGGTGATTACAGCCATATACGGAAGCAACTGATGAAACGACCGGTCATACTCATCTGCTTCGATTACAGTGATATCACTTTTCTCCGAGAGTAACAGGTTGCTGTCGTAATTTTTCAGAATACCTCCCAGAAAGGCATTGCAATCCACGTGCGATTGTTTAAACAAATGGGCCGTCATACTTGATGTCGTTGTCTTGCCATGCGTGCCGGCAATGCAGATGCCGCGCGAAGCACGGGTAATAAGACCCAGTAATTCGGCTCTTTTTACGATGTTGAAACCATGGTCGCGGAAATACGACAGTTCTCCATGATTTTCGGGAACGGCCGGCGTACGCACGATGAGTGTTGTTTGTGGATTCAGGAATTGGTTGTCAACAGCACCGATATTGTCTTCATAATGAATCAGAGCCCCTTCACCACATAATTGCCGTGTAAGTTCCGATTCGCTCCGGTCATACCCTCCGACAGGATATCCTTTTGAAAGATAATACCGGATCAGCGCACTCATACCGATGCCTCCGGCACCGATGAAATATATTGAATCGAACGAGTTCATAGATAATTATTTTTTATGCATCCGGGCTGTCTCGATCACGATTTCCGCAATCTTATCCGCTGCATTATAATAGGCCAGTTTGGCAATGTTTTCTTTTAATGTTTTTAGTTTAGCCGGATTGTTCACCAAACGGATCGAGCAATCTGCCAACGAGGTATGCGCATCTGCATCCTTAATCAGAACTGCCGCATCTTTTGAAGATAAGGCCAGCGCGTTTTTTGTCTGATGATCTTCCGCTACATTTGGAGAGGGCACCAGAATAACGGGTTTTTCCAGAATACATAATTCAGAAATAGAACTCGCTCCGGCTCTTGAAATCACCAGGTCTGCTGCCAGATATGCCAGGTCCATGCGCGTGATGAAAGGTGTACGGCAAATAAACGAAGAAACCACCTTATTTGTTGTGGCGTATGATTTCCCTGTCTGCCAGATCACCTGGATGTTATTTTTATCGAACTGATCCAAGCCTTTTTCAATGCTTTCATTGATTGTCCGGGCACCCAGACTTCCTCCGATCACAAGGATGGTTTTTTTTGCCGGATCCAGATTGAAGTAGCGGAAGGCCTCTTCGCGCATCGAACCGGGAGCAACAAGATCCTGGCGAACGGGATTCCCCGTCTGGATGATTTTATCTTTCGGAAAATAACGATCCATCTGGTCATAAGCCACACAGATGGCTTCTGCCTTTGCCGCTAAAAGTTTATTTGTAACTCCTGCATAGCTATTCTGTTCCTGAATAACAGTAGGAATCCCCAGCATCGACGCAATTCGTAGCGTCGGGCCACTGGCGTAGCCGCCCACACCCACTGCGACGTCGGGCTTAAACGCCCTGATCGCTTTCCGGGCCTTCCACAACGAATGGAACAGGTCTTTGACGACGCTGATATTCTTAAATAAATTTTTTCGATCGAATCCCCTTACAGGTAATCCGATGATCGGATAACCGGCTGCAGGAACTTTTTCCATTTCCATACGTCCCAATGCTCCTACGAAAAGGAACTCCGTATCGGGATATTTCTCTTTTATGGCGTTAGCGATAGAGATGGCCGGGAAGATATGACCGCCCGTTCCCCCTCCGCTGATAATCACTCTCATTCGTATATCTTTTATTTAATAAGGATACAGATCCTTTTGGGAATCATTTTGAATCTCATCTACCGACGAAGTAACTTCTTCCTCCTCCTCAACTAGAGAGCCTTTATCCGTTCCGGTCTTCTCTTTTGAGGGAAACGGTTCTGTTTGCTCGTAGCTACCTGCAGTTTCCGGGAAATTTTCAGGTATTGCCTTTGCTTCACGATAACTGATGAAATCCGATTCTTCATCATCTCCATTGATGCGGCTTACGCTCAGAATAACACCGAAATAAATACAGGTCATCATGATGGATGTACCTCCGCGACTAATCAGGGGCAACGGTTGTCCGGTAACAAAAATGCCCACACCGACAGCCATACTCATCAGTGCCTGATAAACAATCAGCAAGGTTACTCCGATAAGAAGCATTTTGGGGAACATGGGTTGACATCGCCTGTAAATGATTCCTGCCCGAATCAGCAGAAACAGATAGAGGAACATTACCATACAACCTCCGATTATCAAACCGCCCTCCTCAATGATGATCGAATAGATGAAGTCGGAATAAGCCTGGGGCAGGAAATCCCGTATCTGGCTGTTGCCCGGGAATTTTCCGATGAAACCACCGTTGGCTACTGCCATATGTCCGAATTGAGCTTGTCTGTTCTTATCGTTAATCTTTTCGTTCACCAGGTCCTCGCCCGATCGTTCAAGACGCGCTTTCCAGGTCGGCATACGCCCCGGAAGTTTATCCGAAGGAACAAGCATGAGTACGCTTACGAACAGAATCCCACCCAGAGCGATTGATCCTAAAAGAATCAATAAGCGTTTTGCCTGAACTTTCGCAAGATACATCATGGAAAAGATTACGGCGCCCAGTAATATACCTGTCGAAAAGTTTTCCTTCAGAATCAGCAAGCATGGCACCGTTGTGACAGCGAGAATCCAGTAATATTTTTTCTTGTCGATACCACCCGTTTCCTGACTTCCTTTTGCCAATAAGGCTGCAACGACTGCGATGGTGACGAATTTTGCCAGTTCCGATGGCTGGAAGCCCATCATCTGGCGGGACGCTCCGTTTACCTGTGGCGTCATCATAACAAGTATCAGCATCAAAATTGTAAGCGGGTAGAAGATAATCCCCATTCCCCTCAGTATGCGGGCCGGAATGTTATGAACCACAAGTACCAGGATCGTTCCGAAAATCAAGTGTGTCAGATGAGAGAACGCGGGGCGGTAATACTCCGAGGCGCGATAGGCAAGCGTACTACTGGCACTATACATGGCGATGCCGGAAATCAGAACCATCACCATATAAACACCCCAAATATATTTATCTCCTTTAAAAAGACTCTTGATAAAATCCATAACTTATTTTTTTAGCTTATTCACGCACGCTTTGAATTGCGTACCCCGGTCTTCATAACTTTTAAACAGGTCAAAGCTGGCACAGCAAGGAGACAATAGAACCACATCTCCGTTCTCTGCCATTTCGGTGGCATAACTTACGGCTTCTTCCATTGATCCGGCATCCCGGTGCGGGATTAAGCTCTTGTCGAAAAATTCGTGTAATTTCGAGTTATCAACACCCATGTAGATAAGTCCTCTGACCTTGTCTTTTACCAATTGTTCGATTTCAGAATAGTCGTTCCCCTTGTCTTTTCCTCCGATAATCAGCACGACCGGTTTTTTCATGCTCTGAAGCGCATACCAACATGAGTTTACGTTTGTCGCCTTGGAGTCATTGATGTATTCAATCTGACCGACCGATGCTACTTTTTCAAGCCGGTGTTCTACCCCCTGAAAATCAACAAGGGCATCCCGGATCTCCTCTTTGCGGATCTCCAGAATATTGGCCGAAAGCGAAGCTGCCATCGAGTTGAGCAGGTTGTGTTTACCCTCCAGTGCCAGCTCGTCTACGCCGATTTCGAAATGGCGGGTTACTGTGTCGATAATCATTTTTTGCGATTCTACGAATCCGCTCAGATTCGTTCCCTTTTCGGCAAAAGGATAGGAGCGTGCTTTTGGCGGATGACTGTCCACCTCTTTCGAGATGATCGGATCATCTTTCCAGTAGATGAATGCATCCTGTTCGGTTTGATTTTGAGTGATGCGAAATTTTGAATTCACATAATTCTGCATCTGGTAATCGTATCGGTCGAGGTGATCGGGTGTGATGTTGAGCATCACCGC
>JBOFCW010000274.1:0-3269 GCA_051646395.1 Bacteroidales bacterium | reverse complement strand
TTTTGTTGCAGCGGGTAAATCCGGATGGACCTCATTAAACGGGGTCAATGGTTATTACCTTGGCTCCGAGGCTTCGGTTGGTGGAACCGGCGGAGAGTTTATGCCCGCATACGGCTATCGCAGCTATACGGACGGGTCGCTCAGCAATCAAGGAACGGGCGGTCGCTTTTGGTCAAGTACGGCGAGTAATATCACGATCGGCAGCAGCTTGATCTTTAACAGCAGCTCCGTGCGCCCAGAGAGCTACAACGATCAGGCTCACGGGCACAGTGCACGCTGTGTACGTCAATAGGGCGATCCCTTGTGGGTCGACCATTCGAGTGATTAGATTATTTCCGCCGGTATTTACAACCGGCGGATTCACATACCAATTAGGCGGTCATTTTTTTTTCGAGCATAAGCGGATTGCAGCAGTATGCATTCGATGATGATACGAAGTGAAAGATCGATAGGCATATTTTGTACTCAATTATAGAAAGAAAGGTCTTCTGTGGTAAAAACTACTTACAGAAGACCTTTTCTATTAAACAAGGCCTACGACTTATAGATATGGACTTCAAGTTAATTAGAAAGTTTATTAGAGAGAAGAATTTCAGACGTGGTTTTATAACGATGAAGATGGAAGTGATAGATTGCAAATCATTATCACACAGGGATAATAAAAACACAAAAAGACATTAAAACAATATTGTTTTAATGTCTTTTTGTGTTACAAGCCCACGGATTTCGGGAGATAGCATTAAAAAGTATATCCAATATTAATAGCTAATTCATGCATGCCCGGTTTGTTCTGGGTTGAAATATTTGGAAATATGTATTGAATGTGTTTAAGACCATATCCGATAACTGGTTCTAAGAAGATATTCTTTTTCAGAGGCATTCTATACCCGAATGAAAGGGTAGTTCCGACAAACCACCCTTTATGTTGTTGTGACGGGAGGTTTGAGAAAAATAAACTTGAGTTATTGAACCCTTCAATATCAAATGAAGAAGAAGAAATAGAGGCTTGTATAAATGGGCCTTTTATATGGGATTGAATGAAATAGCGAAAAGAGGTCGATAATTCAAGATAGTTGAACTTTTGATTCTTTGCGGCCCAGAAGCGAGACGAAAGCACAGAGCTAAAACTCCAATGATGAGCAATTGTTCTTTCATATGAAACAGTAAAAATACCCATGGACGCTTTTAGCAAATTAAGAGCAATTGTATTTTGTTGAGTCTTTTGTTCCTTTTTATCGGAAACGACAGGATTATATCGATATTGAAATAATGAAATATCGGAGATTGGCTGAATTTCGAGTTCAATACACTGCCCATATAGAGGTTGCTCCGGCATAATTCGAATAAGCTCGATGTATGTTTTTGGGGGATCTAGTTTTTTAGTTGATTTATGAGGTATAGGTGCTTGTGTTGGATGCTCTATTTTTTTCTCAGGAGCAGGAATTACAACATGTGTGTCATTGATTTTTTTCAAGTTAAAACCGATTGTCTCTAGGAAGGATTGTAATGTTTCAATATTGAGTCCTTGAATCTGTAATGAATCAGAAATGGAAATATTGTCAGTTAAAGTGGATGAGTAAGCAATATTCAACCCTTGTTTTTTTGCATTGGATAGAAGATTGGAAAGCGTTGTTTGTTGTTGAGCATTGATTTGACCTGTAAAACTGAGAAGAAGGCATCCGATTGTGCCTACAAAAAGATGGTTCATTAATTTTCTAATTTATAAGAGTTTATCTTCAAAGATAAACTTAATCGTAGTCTTAGAATCTTGAATAAACAAATAACAACCTATGTTTTTTTTATGAATCCGTTGCAATTTATCTTGATGGGAGTTTTTTTAGTTTTTGTCTTAGTTACAAAATCGAATGTTTCAACTCTTATTTATATAAATACAATCTACTAAACTATGTTTAAACAATCTTTTTTTATTTCAAACCAAATTTTCTCGTTATTCTTGGCTTGTGGATTGTTTTGTTCCTGCGTCGATGATGGATCTGAGCCGTCATTGCAGAAGGAGGAAACAAGTCTGAGATTTACTACTTCAATTTTGGGAGTAGCCACAGATAATGGCTCCACGCGTGGCGCTTTTATGGGAAATGCCTTTCCTGAAGGGGAATCTAATATAGGGATGTTCGTTAGTAGTTCTGGGGGCACACTGCCTTCCACGGTTGCTAACATGAAAGCGGTCTTGACAAAGACAGCAGGAAGTGCAGATTCTTGGCGTTTCTTAGACGGATCAACAGTGTTATATCCGATGGCTCAAGTTGGAGGGAGGGTTGAAGCAGTAGCATATTATCCGTGGAATAGTTCAGGGACCAAAGGTTCTGTACCTTTTGATTTGTCAACTTCAGCGAGCCAACTCTCACAGGAAGATTTGATGTTTGCAACAACAACAGAGACAGTCAGTACAGCTTCTCCGATCCGTTTACAGTTTCAGCATGCTTACACACTGATTGAGTTAAAGTTAAAAAAACATGGATCAGGATCATTAACGGTAAAAGAAGCTGTTCTTGAGAATATAGGGTCCAAGCGATTTATTTGTAACAAAGGGACAATGAATCCTGTGAGCGGGAGTATTTCGCCATCTCAGTATGGAAGTGTAGCAGTAAAACAAGATGTGGAATTGTCAGAGGGCACAGCTCAAAGTTTTCACGTAATGGTACCACCATTTATGTCAACATCTTATGCGGACAATGATATTTTTCTGACATTAAAATACGAAAAGGAAGGTAGTGCGGGCAGCACGAGTTTCAACTTTCGAAAGAGTTACTTAAACCAGGCGAATGGAGGTTGGGGTTTCAAGCAAGGAGTAAAAAATATTTACAATCTAGTTTTAGAAGCTTCAGCGGTTTCGTCTGTAAATGTTTCGTTAGAAAGTTGGGAGGAGATTTCCGCCACAGATAATAATATTGGAGGAGACAAATACATAGGCCAAGACGGTCAAGCCGCTCCTCGCATTTACGTCGAGGGGTCCGGACCTTCAGGCAAGTTGATGTTAACCAAGTCTCCAACAAATCCGGGATCATTTTTCCAGTTTGGGTCAATTCTGGCATGGTCAGGTGTTGATCCGTTGGCTCTTTTGTGGAATCCGTCAACTATAACATCATCATCGTGGAATAGCTCATGGGGTGGATTTACGAGTTTTCCGGCTCATTCAATAGAGAATCTACGAAATGGTCAGGGGGATCCTTGTCGTTTGGTTGGATTTACGCAAGATGAGATAAAGAGTATGTTGCAAAGCAATCAGTTGCCGGACAATGGAGCATGGA
>JBOFCW010000260.1:0-6039 GCA_051646395.1 Bacteroidales bacterium | reverse complement strand
AAAGCCCTTTTTGAGGTTCGAAAGAACGCATCTTATTCCCTCCTACTGAAACAAACACATATTAAACCGAAATAACAGATCCAACCGACAAAGAGAACCATTTGGTACTACGTCAAAAAAAAATGATTTTTTTTCGCGAAATATTTGGAGTTAATTAAAACAGATGTATCTTTGCAATGTAATCAGATTTGTAATGATTACAGATTTACAAATAAACATGGATAGAGCGAAACAACATTTACTGGATCACAATGTCAAACCGTCCATACAACGGCTGACAATCATGAAATATCTGATGGAGCACCATACGCATCCTACAGCAGACATGATTTTCAACGATCTGTATCAGGAGATACCGACGCTTTCGAAAACGACGGTTTATAATACGTTGAAACTTTTATCTGAAAACGGAGCAGTGAGAACAATAGGCATCGATGATAAAAATGCCCGTTTTGACGGAGACATGAGTCCACACGCTCACTTCCGTTGTAAAAATTGCGGATGCATTTACGATATCCCGCTCGATGGCAAGGATAAAATTTTTGTCGATGGAATCGGAGAGTTGACAATCGATGAAGTACATCTCTATTACAAAGGCTTCTGTAAAGAATGTCTTACACAAAATGAATTAAAAAACTAAAGAATTATATTAAACTCATTAAAACTATCACGTTATGACTAAGAAATTTATTTGTACAGTTTGCGGTTTTGTTCACGAAGGAGATCACGCACCAGAAAAATGTCCACAGTGTAATGTTCCTGCTTCTAAATTCAAAGTATTGGAAGAGTCTGAAACACTTCAGTTCGTAACGGAGCATGAGATCGGTGTGGCTAAAGGATGTGACGAAGAGATGATTGCTGACCTGAACGCTCACTTCATGGGTGAATGTACAGAGGTAGGTATGTATCTTGCAATGTCGCGTCAGGCTGACCGCGAAGGATATCCTGAAATCGCTGAAGCTTACAAACGTTATGCTTGGGAAGAAGCTGAACATGCAGCTAAATTCGCGGAACTTTTAGGCGATGTTGTATGGGACACTAAAACAAATCTTGAAAAACGTATGAACGCTGAAGCTGGTGCCAATGCTGACAAAATGCGTATCGCTCGTCGTGCGAAAGAATTGAACCTGGATGCTATCCATGATACAGTTCACGAAATGGCAAAAGATGAAGCACGTCACGGACAAGGTTTCGAAGGCTTGTACAACCGCTACTTCAAAAAATAATTTACTTCACTTAATGGCAATTTTCACAGGAAAAAAGGCTGCTTCCGCTTGCGGAGGCAGCCTTTTTCTGTAGAATACGTCCGTTACGGATAAGATTCAAATATCAATCAGCTTTTTATTTACAAAAGCCTCGTATTCGCTTCCATTATAGATATCGTCATTTAGCACAAATTGAAGAATTAGTTCCAGATCAAAATCAAGCTTGAAGTCGGCCGTTGTAGCCTGTTTATCGTAAGAAGTTTCGAATTCAAAGGCTACGACTTGCCCTGATTCAATGGGTGATTGTGTTACCCAACCTCCTTCCTCTCCAATTTTCTGATCCTGATCGTCGTAATAAACGATCACGTATTTCAGATCGGGCAAGGTATAGTCTGAAGCATTCTCTACAACAGCCTTTCCTTTGGCATGTTGGTTCTGATGATCCAGAATATGAGTTTGCGTCAGGTGGATATTTTCTTCCAGCTCTTTATACATCAGTTTTGAAAAATAAAAGAGCAGATCTTTTGCAACGCGCAAACGATAGGTAGCCTGCTGATCGGTCATGTCTGCCCGGGGATCGATGCATCCTGTTTCAACAGCAAACTGCGAATGGGGGTAGTTGTTCCAGCTTGCGATCCCTTTGCTGTCATAAATTCGATATCCTTTTCTCTTCGAATCGATCGGTTCAAAAAATAACATGACGTTCTGAACTTCAGGTGTATTATTTTCGGTCATATAGATACTGACGACCTCAACCTGAAATTCACCCTCACGACTCATTGGAATTACGTGACTGACAAAAGAGGTATCAGAAGCTACGAAGACGTCAATATTGTCGATTGCCGGATATAACAATCGCATACGGGCGATGTCCTGACCGCGGTATGCCTCCATAAATTCGACTGCCTGCTCTTCCACTCTGTTTCGTGACCCGTCGGCACAAGACTGAATAAGAATCAATACAAGAAATGCGACAACACTATTTATAATCAATCTCATGCGAATCATAACCCGTTTGAAGAGGTCTCCTTGCCTGTAAAACATATCCGACGAAGTTTTGGTTTATGAAAAACCTCTTATTTGCCGTTGAATTCTGTTTAGAAATTATAACGAACAGAAGTAGAGACCCTATTGGCATGACCACGCGATCCGTCGAAATTATGACGTTGCCCCCATAGGTACTCAATGCCACAACTGGCAGACGGCAGAAAATTCCAGATCAGACATGCTGTTGCGGATTGGGCGTATTTATAAAAGGTAGCACCATCAAAATCGCCGGCATGCTGAAATGAAGCATTCGTATAAAGACGGATGTGGTTATAAGCCGTACCGGCGTATAGATTTTTATTAAAACGAAAGCGGAAACCTCCGTAATAAACGGCCGTACGCGGAGCGAACATCTTACCCGGACGACTGTAATCATTCAGTATATCCATTCCGGCTCCATCGAGGTCGAGCGCATAGGTAGCCGTTCCTTTTCCGTAGGAAGTGTGAAACATCGCTTCTACCCCCCGCATCAACTCAAAGCTACCGCTCAGTTTGCCTCCGATGCCGAAAACACGATCGTATGAACCTGTGATAACATCTTTATAAGGAAGGCTGCGGAACATTCCACTAAGTCGCACGTGATTGTTACGGTTCTTAAACTGAAGATAGAATGGAAAATCCGGGATCTGAGCATGGGCTTTATCGGTGACACCTTCAAGATAACTGCCTGAAAAAGGGGGCATCTCTGCAGAAACAGCGAAACTGATTTTTTTCCCGATCGCGCGTTGATAGCGAACTAGTGGATTGCGCTGGTTAGAAACCACGATGCCTCCGTTCTGATCGAGCGATGGAGCATAAGCGGCCACATCGATGTAGGTGCTCAGTGCCTGTCCGAACGTAAAGCCCAGAAAAGAAACATTAGCCTGACGCAGACGAAATGCCCGGTCACGTCCCAAGAAGTCTCCTTCGACATAGGCGGTCAATTGTCCCAAGCGTGACGTATTGGCGATCACGCGCATAAACAAACGCGAGGATCCGGCTCCCATCCGCAATTCCTGCGACGGATTTCCCCTGTTCGGCACTGGTATGATATAAGTATGAAATTCTTCGGCATCACATACTCCCCGAAAGTCGTATTGGGCCCGCAATTGCACATAGCCTCCTATACCGAGCATCACGTTGCGATTGCGGCTGGCTACGATAAACTTCGGAGCCAGAGCCTCGGAATAAAGCGGACTCTGCAAGCTATAAAAATAACCGATCACTTCATGGTCTATCGAATCGTTGGCTATAAAATAGAGAAATGCCCGGTCCGAATCGTTCTTCTTTTTATCATCTGTTTTTGCCGCAAACAGATTGGCAAGCATAAAAAAACAGATTCCTATAAGTATTCCGTATCTCTTCATCTGAGTATATTGTGTTAATCGTTATCAAAAATCATATCGTATCATGGCCATCACACGATTTGCCTCTCCACGGCTTTTGTCGTGAAGCGAACGGCTTCCCCAGTCGTATTCAACTGCAACCTGCATCTTTGGCATCACCTGAAAATAACCAGTCAGAATGAAGTATTCCGTAAATCGATACAGGGAGGGATCATTGAGCTTATTTTTCAGATAATGGAGCCGGCTGTAGGTAGCAGAGGCCTTGAACAAGCGACTGAAGGTATAATCGAGTCCCACGTAACCTCCGTAGAATGAGCCTGGACGCAGTTTGCCGGGATGGCCGGGATCAGGAAGCAGATCAAGCCCCAGGCCATAAAGATCGAAACTGTATGTTCCGGTACCTGAACCATAAAGTCCGGTCAGATAAATGTTCATGCGCGGATCGGGCTTGATACACCCGGTTAAAAGAGCCAATGTCGTGAAGGCATATTCTGTGTTTCCGTCCAAGCTGTTTTTATAGACCAACGGACGCAATAACGTACCCAGCCGAAGATGGCCGAAGATATCCGCATATTTCAGATACAAAGGCATGGTGGGAATACGTTGTGGCATTTTCATGGATTGCAAAGTATCACTGAGACCGAACGTAGGAAGTTCGAGCGAAATGCCGTATGAGAAATTTTTATTGATATTGCCTGTGTAGGATAATTGGTAGGTAAAGGTACCTGCAAAGGCATTGGGACCCTGAAAATCGATCGATGGAGGAAAAGCGCCCAGATCTGTAATGAGTGACCAATACCGACCGACCCGCCATCCTCCCAGGGTGGCGTAGGCAAAAGAGAGCCGATTGCGGTTTTCGGATGCCCGGAAATCAGTTTCGACATACAGATTAAGCAAACCAATGGGTAAGTCTGCTAATACCCGTAAAAAGACTTTACTTGTAGTCGCTTCAAATTTCAGGCGTGAACGTTGATAGCCGGAACCGATCGGAATCAGCGAGGTGATAAAATCGGATGCGGGAATACTTCCCGCAAAATCGAATGCAGTGGTAAATCGGACATATCCTCCGATACCAGCCGCGAAACGTTTATTTTTAGATACCAACGTGAAAGCTGGTAATCCGGGATCATTATACAACGGCCCCCGAAAAGCATCGAACGCGGATTGTATTTCGGCCCGGAGGGTATCATTACCCACGGTAAGCAGGGCCTGCTCCGGTTGATTGTTCTCTTGCGCATAAAGCGGAAAGAAAGCAATCGTCATGAACAATCCCAGTAAAATAATTCTGATCTCCTTTGTTATCATAAAAGCGATTAATATATTTTTAATCTACTACGCACATGAATAACAAAAGAAAATGATTTTAGTTGAATAAAAGTTATAACGCGTTACCGTTCCTTCACCTCATCGATGCTGATAAGTTGATTCATAATCGCATAAATAGTCAATCCGGAGGAACTCTTGATATCGAGTTTACGGGTAATATTTTTGCGATGAGTAATAACGGTATGCACCGACAGATTTAGGTTCTCGCCGATCTCTTTGTTGGTAAATCCTTTCACTAATTCGATCAACACCTCTTTTTCGCGATCGGTAAGTTCTTCAGACTGACTTTTAATGTCTTCGGCTTCGACCCGGGCGAGCAGAAATTCTGTTTTTTTCCATATCTCTTCAGACGAGTCGTATTCAAAAATCACGTTGTCGAAAAGAGCACTTTTATGATCATCAACCCCATTGCGTAACAAGCCGCAAATGCGGGTTTCCGGCTTCAGAAAACTCAATTGCTGACGAGCTGTCTGCGTCTGAAAGGCTGCGAAAAAACCGGCATCGATGATAAAAATATCCGGATCGAAACGAATAATGACTTCTTGCGGCAAATTACGCTCGCCGGTTTCCTGAATGCGAAAATTACGACCGTTCTGACGCAACAGCATCACCAGCGATTTACGCAACAGGTACGAGGGTGATGCGATCCATATTCTTACCTCTTCGTTATGCATGGGTCTCGTTTGATGTTGATTCGTAATATTTGACTGCAGGAAACAACAAATGTTCTTCGATGAATGTGTGCCTGTTTAGATCTTCTTCTGCCTGAAAAAGATCGTAAAGCAAATCATTCATCCGGTTGACATCCGGCAATGGAGGCAAGTATTTCAGAATGATGTTACGCAGATCATTGATCTTTTTCTCAATATCGTTGTGTTGCTTCTCGTAATAATCGATATTGTATTTACCTCGATAAGAGCCTTCATAACGACGAATCACATAGGGATAAACCTTGGTGTCTTCAAACTCCATGTGACGGCGTACTTCCTGCTCGTATTTGCTAAAAAAATCAAGTAGCAGCGATTGATGCAACTCATCGGCTCCCGCAATCAACTCGCGAAGCATCTCGTGCAGACGTGGAAGCCGGTAGTGAATAAAATAGGCATGGGTGCGTTTGAGAAAATCCACTAAACGTG
>JBOFCW010000227.1:0-10495 GCA_051646395.1 Bacteroidales bacterium | reverse complement strand
GTCATTTCTAAATTATTTTTGTGGAATCGCTTTCAACACATCAAGTGTAAACTTCCAGAACTTCTCTACAGAAGGGATATTAATTTTCTCATCCGGAGAATGTGGATGACGAATCGTCGGCCCATAAGAGATCATATCCAAACCGGGTACATTCGACCCTATGATACCGCATTCAAGACCGGCATGAATCACCTGAACTTTAGGTGTTACGCCAAACTCTTTTAGATAAACCTCTTTCATTAATTTCAGAATATCAGAATCCATATTCGGATCCCATCCCGGATAATCACCCTCAAATTCAACACGGGCACCGCCAAGCGTGAATACACTCTGCAAACTCGACGCAAGGAAGAACTTCTGCGCTTCATTCAGGCTGCGAATCAAAAAACGCACTTCAATCATGCCTTCCATCGTTTTAACAATGGCCAGGTTAGAAGAAGTCTCTACCACGGATGGCATGTCTGGAAGCATACGAACAGCTCCATTAAAACATCCAACGATCGAATTGATCACATCATCCTGGATTTCTTCAGGAATAAGCGTTTGAGGAAGTGCTGTTACTTTTCCTTCAAAACGAATATTATCTTCTACTCCATGGAATTCATTTTGCAAGAAAGCCTGGTAGTCGGAAATCTCTTCAAGAAAATCATCGACAACCTCTTCAGGAACAGTGACTACAGCAAATGCTTCACGCGGAATGGCATTACGCAACGTCCCTCCGTTTACAGAACCCAAACGAGCCTCATAATCTGTCACTGCCATTTTAAGAAAACGGAAAAGCAGTTTGTTCGCATTCCCCCTGCCCAGATTGATATCCAATCCGGAATGTCCGCCTTTAAGTCCTGTCAGACTGATACTAACGGCAACATCACCTTCAGGAACTTCCGACTCATCTTTATATTGAAACGAAGCGGTCATATTGACACCACCGGCACAACCTACAAAAAGTTCACCTTCGTCTTCAGAGTCCATATTTAAAAGGATTTCTCCCTTAATCAAATCCGCTTTCAAACCGATAGCCCCATACATGCCGGTCTCTTCATCTTTGGTAAATAAAGCTTCCAATGGTCCGTGCTGGATATCATTCGCTTCAAGAATTGCCATGGCAGTAGCCATTCCGATTCCATTGTCAGCACCCAGCGTCGTACCTTTTGCTTTAACCCAATCGCCATCCACTACCGGAAGTATAGGATCTTTCTCAAAATCATGAACGGTAGCTTCGTTTTTTTGAGGCACCATATCCATGTGCGATTGTAAGATCACTCCTTTACAATTCTCCATCCCCGGTGTGGCAGGTTTGCGAATCATCACATTGCCGGTTGCATCAACCACTGTTTCAAGACCAAGCTTATGACCGAAATCTGTCAGAAAATTAGTAATTGCCTCCGGAGAGCCGGAAGGATGAGGAATTGAACAGATAGCGTCGAAATTTTTCCAAACGCTGGCAGGCTTAAGATTCAGTAAGTCACTCATAACTTAGATTTATTTCGATTAAACAGTAAGTTGCATATTTTTACGAAAACGATTCGCCGCATTTATGGCGATCATCGCGTAAATTCCTAATAAAATAACAAATAGTTGCTGAACGGCATGTACTACCAACGCAAACGTGGATGCTTCTGTCTGCCCCACGCCCAAAAGCAACATGGTTGAGATAATCATAAAATGCCAGGGTCCGATTCCACCCTGTACCGGTACGATAATCCCCAGACTACCCATTACGAAAAGCAACAAGCCCCCCATAAAACCAATATCTTTCGAAAAATCAAATGCATATAAACAGACATAGAAATTCAAAAAATACAGAAACCATATCCCAAAGGTAAGAAAAATAAAGAACCATTTATTCTTCATCATCTGAATAGTTTTGATTCCCTGTAGAATATTTTTACTGATTTCCACCAGTTTATGGGTAATATCCCATCGCATGATCTGTTTACGAAACAAAACACCGGTCAGAATCAACCCCATGATACCCAAATAAAGCCAAGGTGACAAAAAAATATGTTCTAACGAACTGGCGAAGGTAGCGTGTTCTTTAAAAAAAGAGATGATGTATTTACCCTGCAGCAACATCGTCACCAATGAAATCAAACCGATACAAAGTACATCGAAAACACGCTCGGACACAACCGTTCCCAGCACCACAGTAAACGGCATTTTATGTTTTTTGGATATATAATTACACCTCCAGACCTCGCCCAGGCGGGGAAAAAGCAGATTTACACCATAGTTACCAAAAACGGAGTTAGTCAAATCATGTAATGAAGGGGACTTCTGTAAAGTTTTCAGCTGTTGTTTCCAACGGTAAGCCCGCAATATGTGACTAAGAATCGACATTATCAGCGACAAAAGGATCCATTCCCATTTGATGCCGCTATCCAGCACTTTTTGAATATCCTGAATGTTCTGTCCTCTGTACAGATACCAGAGGATTCCGGCTCCAAGCATTAAGGGTACAAAAATCTTCAGAACCTTTTGCAGTATTTTTTTCAAAATGTTTTTATTAAAAACGAATTCAGATTAATGTTGTACCTTTGCAAAAACAGACAAAAGCCTTTGCTCAGGAATTATGCAAAGATAAACTATTCGTAGTTTTTTCCTACTTCCTGTATGTTCTTTCCTCTGTTTTTCGTATTTTTAGACTAAATAAAAAGATAACTCAATAGAATGATTAAAGCCGTTAAACCAAAAAAATTTTTGGGGCAGCATTTTCTTACAGATTTAAGTATCGCAGAAAACATTGCCGACACGATTCAAGAATATAAAAACATACCGGTGTTGGAAATAGGACCCGGGATGGGCGTATTGACTCAATTTCTTATTGAAAAGGGATTTGACCTGACGGTGGTCGAACTGGATCGCGACTCGGTGGCGTATCTCAAAGAAGCATACCCCCAGCTGAAAGAAAGAATCATTGAACATGACTTTCTGAAACTGGATCTGAGCAAATTATTCTCAGGCGAGTTCAATGTGATCGGTAATTATCCATATAATATTTCAAGCCAAATCTTTTTCAAGGTCCTTGAGTACAAAGATATGATCCCTTGTTGTAGCGGAATGATCCAAAAAGAGGTAGCAGAGCGTATGGCTGCCGGACCCGGAAGTAAAACCTATGGAATCTTAAGCGTCCTGATGCAAGCCTGGTACCATATCGAATATTGTTTTACGGTTCATGAGCATGTTTTCAACCCACCACCAAAGGTAAAATCGGCCGTGATCAAGATGACACGCAACGAAACCAAATCTTTGGCATGCGATGAGAAACTATTCAAAACGGTTGTTAAAACAGCATTCAACCAACGTCATAAAACGATGCGCAATTCGCTGAAGGCGCTTTTGGGAAAAGACTGTGAGATCTTTCCAAATCCAATTTTTGATAAACGACCAGAACAGTTGTCCGTTCAGCAATTTATTGATTTAACAAATTTAGTAGCTCCTTATGTAAACCGCTGATAATTTATGATCAGATTTAATGACGAATACATCTCGGATATCCGCAAGATCATCCAACAAGACGATACTGTAGCCGCGCTGGAGATTCTTAAAGAGCTTCATCCGGCAGATATCGCAGAGATATACCAGGCACTTGATCTGGATGAAGCCGAGTATATCTATCGGTTACTCGAACCGGAAGTGGCTGCTGATGTTTTATCCGAGTTGGATGAAGATGATCGTAAAAAGCTACTTAGTCACCTGCCGCATGAAGTTATCGCTCTGCATGTGATTCAGAACATGGATACCGATGATGCGGTAGACCTGATGCGTGACCTTGATGAACAGGAACAAGAGGAAATTCTTTCACACATTGATGACATCGAACAGGCGGGAGATATCGTAGACCTGTTGAAGTATGATGAAGATACTGCCGGTGGATTGATGGGTACGGAAATGATTGTCGTAAATGAAAACTGGAGTATGCCTGAATGTATCAAAGAGATGCGCAATCAGGCAGAAGAGGTTGACGAGATTTATAATGTTTATGTCGTTGATGACGACTATCGTCTTGTTGGCATCTTCCCTCTTAAAAGCATGATTACCAGCCCCTCGGTATCTAAGGTTAAAAAGGTAATGAATAAGGAACCGATAGCGGTTAAAACGGAAACACCTATCGATGATGTAGCTAACGACTTCGAGAAATACAACCTCATCGCCATGCCGGTAGTCGATAGCATCGGACGCCTGGTAGGTCGTATTACGGTTGATGACGTGATGGATAAAGTTCGTGAAATCAACGAACGTGACTATCAGTTGGCTTCGGGTTTATCGCAGGATGTAGAAACTTCAGATACCGTCCTGACCCAAACCAAGGCACGTTTACCGTGGTTGTTGATCGGAATGATCGGGGGCTTGAGTAACTCTGTGATTCTGGGAAAATTCGAACAGGGCATCATGGCCAATCCGGCCATCGCTTTGTTTATCCCGCTCATCGGAGGTACAGGTGGAAACGTGGGTATCCAATCGTCGGCCATCGTCGTACAAGGTTTGGCAAACGGTTCGCTGAATATGCGTACAGCGGGCAAGCAAATTGCGAAGGAAGCCGGTGTCGGCTTGATTAACGCCAGTATGATTTCTGTTCTGGTATTTGCCTATAACTGGTTTAGAATGGGAAATTCGGCAATTACAACGTCTGTTTCTCTTTCTCTTTTTGCTGTTATCATGTTTGCTTCGATATTCGGTACTATCGTACCGCTCACACTTGAAAAATTAAAAATAGATCCGGCGATTGCAACCGGACCTTTTATTACGATTACAAACGATATCATCGGAATGATGATCTATATGGGTATTACGACACTGCTTTCATAAAATAGAAGAATGTTTCGCATTCGGATTGAGAACGATTCTCTTTTGGGCGATTTCATCTTTTCAGAGGTCCGGGTAAGGATAAGATAATTTCATATTATTTATTCTTTACCCGGACTTTTTGTATCCCTGCTACAGATAAACCTGAGGAGATTCGATTCGGCAAACAGGTTAAGTTCAAAAACCTTCGTTTTGTTCCGGTTGTTTAGTTAGAAAATGAATGCCTCATGATTCCTGAACTGATCATTTTATTTTCTTTTCTGATTGTACTGAGCTATGTACTGAATATACTGAGCCAAAAGATAAAAATTCCACCGGTTATTTTTCTGTTGGCAATCGGTATGGCGCTAAGATTGCTGGCCATAAAATTCAAAATCCATCTTCCCGATTTAACTCCTTATTTAATGATTATGGGCGGACTGAGTCTGATCATGGTTGTTCTACAGGGATCAATGGAATTAAGATGGTCGCCAGACAAAAATAAACTTATCACCAGAATGTTTTTTTTGTGCTTGCTTCCCATGTTGGCCTTTAGTTTTATCGGAGCCGCCATCCTGACATGGATTCATCCGGTTCCGTTTAAACAAGCGTTGACCAATGTGATTCCATTCGCCATCATCAGTAGTGCCATTGCCATTCCGGCTGTACACATGCTCTCTTTGCGAACACGAGAAGAAATAGTCTATGAAAGCAGTTTTTCTGATATCATGGGTATTTTGTTGTTTGACTTTGTAACAAGGGATCATGGTAATCTACTTGAGGAATCCGGCATTTTCATCTTAGAGCTCGGGGGCACTTTTATCCTCACAATCCTTGCCACAATCTTCATAGCCTGGTTACTGGGATTATTACCCGCTGGCATCCGGTTTGTTCCGATTATCGCGAATTTGATTCTTGTTTTCGAAATCGCTGAGTTTTTCCATTTACCGGGACTGATATTTATTTTCATATTCGGGCTCTTCCTGGGTAATCTGACCCGGTTTGCGAAAATGAGACACATGAAAAGAATCCATCCGGAAAGAATCCAGGCAAATTTCCATGAATTTTACAATATCGTAACCGAAGGAAACTTTTTGATCCGATCGTTTTTCTTTCTCTTATTGGGTTTCTTCGTAAATGCCTATACCCTTTTTTCACTCAAAAGCCTAACCTGGTCGGCCGCTGTCATTTTCATTATTTATGCTATTCGTTTTGTTTCTTTGAAAGCAATAAAAGTAAAGCTGTTTCCGAATCTTTTTTTTGCTCCTCGAGGATTAGTATCTATTCTGCTTTTCATGTATATCCCTGCTAAAAAGCTGGTACCGGGCATCACGCTTAACCTTGTTATCGAGGTGGTAATAATCACGACAATAATCATGGCGATAGGTAACTTTTTTGAGACAAAGATCAAAGATGAAAAAACCGAACCGAATAGATAAACCTAAGCACCAGGCCATTAACAACTTTTTAAAATCAACAAAATAATACAATTCATTTAATTTGAGTATATTTACCAAAAGCCTCGATCTCGATTTTATCATTGGACCAAAACCGGTTCCATCAACCTGTTTTCGATGCATAAGAAAACATGAAGCGGTTTATATTAAAATTCGTCACTTTCAATTTATCGAGAGTAATATCGGCATTAATTAATCATCACTGAATTATTATTAGAATATCCTTT
Source organism: Bacteroidales bacterium (assembly GCA_051646395.1). Classification (GTDB taxonomy): domain Bacteria; phylum Bacteroidota; class Bacteroidia; order Bacteroidales; family JAUNSR01; genus JAUNSR01. The sequence goes on along the minus strand of JBOFCW010000227.1, from coordinate 4,026 downwards.
ATATGAATTACAAGTTATTTTTCAAGTGCTTCACACTCTTTTTATTGATCTGCAGTTGCCGCAAATCAACGAGCCCGACAGATTTCATATCTGAAAATATTGATTTTGCATCAAAACAAACTTCAATACAAGTGGAACTCATTGAACAAAGCGGAAAAATATTAAATCCACGGACTATACATGAAAATGGATCAATCAGCTATGTTTCTCCACAGGACTGGACTAGTGGCTTCTTCCCGGGAAGCATTTGGTATCTTTATGAACTGACAGGTGATTCTGCCTGGATCGATTTCGCTAAGAAATATACAGAAGGTCTGGAAGAAGTTCAATACCTGAAATGGCATCATGACGTTGGATTTATGGTCAACTGCAGCTATGGAAACGGATTAAGACTAATCAATGAAAAAGATTATGACAAAGTTATTATACAAACAGCTAAATCATTAAGCACACGATTCAGAAAAAATGCGGGAGTGATTCAGTCATGGGATACAGATAAAGGCTGGCAATCGGAACGCGGATGGGAATGTCCGGTAATCATCGACAACATGATGAATCTGGAACTTTTATTTAATGCAACACGCCTTAGCGGAGACTCTTCTTTTCGAACGCTAGCGCTGGAACATGCGGACAAGACATTGGCGAATCACTTCAGAGAGGACAATAGCTGTTACCATGTTATTGATTATGATACTCTGACTGGTAATGTCAGAAACAAGCACACAGCACAGGGTTACGCTCATGAATCTGCCTGGGCAAGAGGACAAGCTTGGGCCATTTACGGGTTTACAGTTTGTTATCGCGAAACAAAAGATCCGAAATACCTTGCGCAAGCAGAGAAGATTTACAACTATTTATTCTCTAATCCGAATATGCCTGAGGATTTGATTCCATACTGGGATTTTGACGCCCCTAATATTCCGGACGAACCAAGAGATGCTTCTGCCGCTGCTATTATCGCATCTGCCCTATATGAACTTTCTACCTATTCCGATAACAATCCTTATAAAGTTACGGCGGATAAAATCATGACTTCACTTGGTTCTTCTGATTACAGAGCTGAATTGAATAGCAACGGTAATTTTATTTTGATGCATAGCGTTGGAAGTATTCCTCACAATCAGGAAATTGATGTTCCGCTCAACTATGCCGATTATTATTTTTTAGAAAGTTTGATCCGGAAACGAAATCTGGAACAAAACGCATCTTTGAATTTATAATTGCATCGTTCAAATAACGGTGGCTATCAGATATCAAAAAGGATTCACATAAAGTGAATCCTTTTTTGCATTTATATCTAACGGTTTAAATAAGTAGGTTTCTCCTATCCAATACAGCGTAAAAAAAGCAGCCCGGCCGTTCGAAAGATCCTTCATAAACTTTACATAATCAGACCTAAAATAATACAATCCTTTTTTATCCTGTAATATTTATGTAACCGGAATGCAATATCTGTTACATAAGTGCGAATTTTTCCTATTTTTGCGGGGAATTTCAGCAATCACATGCTTATTAATAATTTTTGAATGGATTATTCTATTTTAGATTTTCTAACACTTATCGGTGCAGTAGGAATGTTCCTCTATGGAATGAAGCTGATGAGTGAAGGATTACAAAAAGTGGCAGGCGACCGCTTGCGTAATATTTTGGCCGTTATGACCAACAACCGATTTTCCGGCACACTTACCGGAATAATCGTAACAGCTCTTGTGCAAAGTTCTTCAGCAACAACCGTAATGGTTGTTAGTTTCGTTAATGCCGGGTTATTGAGTCTGGCCCAGTCTATGGCTGTTATCATGGGTGCCAATGTCGGGACGACTGTTACCGCTTGGGTTATCGCCCTTTTTGGATTCAAGGTCAATGTCTCTTTATTTGTACTACCCATCATCGGAGCGGCATTACCTTTCTTTATGTCATCAAAAAGCAAAAGTAATTCCTGGGGTGAATTTTTATTGGGATTTGCGTTTCTTTTCCTTGGTCTTGAATATCTTAAAAATGCAGTTCCCGATCTGAAAGCCAATCCGGAAATATTTGCCGTATTGACAGAATATACCCAAATGGGCTATTTCTCGATTTTGATTTTTATGTCTATCGGCGCATTGCTTACCATGGTTGTTCAGGCTTCGAGTGCGACACTTGCAATCGCTTTAATTATGTGCAGTAAAGGCTGGATCTCCTTTGAAATTGCAGCAGCAATGATATTAGGAGGGAACATAGGCACTTGTATCACTCCGATAATTGCATCCATCTCCGGAAACGTTTCGGCTAAAAGAGCCGCGATGGGACATTTCCTTTTCAACTTCCTGGGGACGATTTGGGTAATGGTTTTATATTATCCGTTCATCCGTCTGATAATCTGGCTCTCTACGGAATATGGTCCGGGTAACCCTCAGGCACTGATAAATTTCGTGGATACGACTGATCCCGCTTTACTGAATGGGCTCAACGACAATACGCTGGATATGACCAATCAGGAAAATGTTCTTTTACGAAAAAGTTTTGAACAGATGCAATTCAGCGTATCCTATGCACTTTCATTGTTCCATACGGTTTTCAATGTCATCAACCTATTGGTGATGATTTGGTTTACAAATGGATATGTATATCTGGTTACTCGTTTGGTCAAAAGCAAACCGAATGAGGAAGAAGAATTTCAATTGCGCTACATATCCTCTGGGGTAATCGGTTCTGGCGAACTGGGACTTGTTCAGGTAAAAAAAGAAACACAGGTTTTCAGTGAACGAACATTACGTATGTTTCGGATCACACAAGACTTATTTAAAGAAAAAGAAAACAGTGAAAGCTTTTCTAAAACATATCAGCGTATTGAAAAATATGAGAAAGTAAGCGACCGAATGGAACTTGAAATCGCCAACTACCTGAATCATATCTCTTCAAATAATGTCAGCGCAGCAGGTGAAAATAAAATCCGGGCAATGTTTAAAGTCGTGGATGAAATCGAAAGCATAGGAGATAGCTGCTATCATCTTGCTCGTACATTGAACCGCAAATCGGAAATGTGTGCTTCCTTTACACCTGAAATACAATCGAATATCAACAGAATGTTCTTATTGACATCCGAAGCCTTAGAACATATGAATTCGGTGATTCTTAAAAATGACATGCCAGAATCTGATTTGAACAAGGCATACAACAAAGAGGATGAAATCAATAATTTCCGCAATCAGCTACGGAACAACAATCTTGATGACATCAACAACGATTCTTATGGTTATCTTTCGGGAATATTCTATATGGATGTTGTATCGGAATGTGAAAAGATTGGAGATTATGTCATTAATGTAATGGATGCATTGAAAGAGAAAAGACATTAATATACCAGACCTAAGTTATATTTAATCCGATAAAAAAAGTGGGAAACGAGTTTTGATCCTCATCTCCCACTTTTTTTATCGGATTAGTTTTTTAGTTCTTCCCGAAGAAATTGGATTGTAAATGAATCCGCTGTGGCACAAATATCCTCAGGTGTTCCGGCTGCTAAAAGGCGACCTCCACCCTGACCTCCTTCAGGCCCCATGTCGATGATATAATCAGCACTCTTTATCACATCAAGATTATGCTCGATAACTAAAACCGTATTTCCCCGATCGACAAGTCGGTTCAAAACACCCAGCAAAACGCGGATATCTTCGAAGTGAAGCCCTGTTGTAGGTTCATCCAGAATATACATGGTTTTTCCTGTATCTTTTTTTGCCAGTTCGGTGGCAAGCTTCACTCGCTGACTTTCTCCTCCCGAAAGTGTCGTAGAGGGTTGGCCGAGTTTAATGTACCCCAATCCCACATCCTGAAGCACCTTGATTTTATTCAATATGGCCGGCTGATTCTCAAAAAATTCCACAGCCTGATTAATTGTCATATCCAAAACATCTGCAATGGATTTTCCTTTGAAGCGGACCTCCAGCGTCTCTCTGTTATAGCGTTTTCCATGACAATCCTCACAAGGCACCAATACATCAGGCAAGAAATTCATTTCAATGGTTTTGTATCCGTTTCCACTACATGTCT
>JBOFCW010000186.1:0-4906 GCA_051646395.1 Bacteroidales bacterium | reverse complement strand
TTCAGAATACACATATTACGGAATATCCGGTAGAGTTGTGCAATCTTGAAAATATGCGCGTACTTGATATTATGGGTAATAAACTAACCGCTATTCCGCAAGAGATAGGGAATTATAAAAACATGGTGCAGTTACGTTTATGCGAGAACGGTATCTCCGAGCTTCCCGATGTATTTGCCAGTTTAGAGAAGTTAGATCACCTTGATTTATCAGGTTGTCAATTGAAAAGCTTTCCTGAAAGCCTGACAGAAGCAAGACGATTAAAATCGATTTTCATGGAAGACTGTGGGCTTACACATATCCCCGGGGTAATCGGAAGGGCGAAGCAACTTCATTGGGTCATTTTATCCAATAACAAGATTTCTTCAGTAGAACCTTCAGTTTTCGCAACTGATGCTAAGCTGAATACGATCTTCCTGAGCGGTAATCCGATCTCCGAGCTTCCGATACTTCCGTTGCCGAACCTGCAGATGATCGCCATCAACAACTGTCAGTTTACAGCTGTTCCGGATCTTTCGAATTATTCGAAACTGATTCAGTTCGAGATGAAAAATAACCGCATCACTTCTGTGCCGGATAATTTCCTTACAGGTACTGCGCTGACAAAACTGATCCTGAGCGAAAATGCCGAGTTGAAAACAGTTCCGGCCAATCTGGGCGTGAAAATGAATGGCAACGTTCCGGCTACACTGATCTATGCTGATTTACGCAATTGTCCGAAACTAAGCTGGACAACTCCTCCATCATGGATCGGAACCGTAATCATCGATCGTTGAAATTAAACTCATAGAATCTTTCGAGCGAAATTCCGCTCAATATAAGAAGGCAGTCTGACCCTATTCCGGGTCGGGCTGCCTTTTTTCGTTCACCCCGCAATCCGGGCAGATATCCTAATTCACCTAAGGTTGAGATACCCGATAGGGGTACAAAAATGAAAGAAAAATAGCCGTGTATATTATAAATTACTTTATTTAAATGTATATTTACAATAATGTGATTCGAGGCGGTTGATTTTTGCGTAGAAACTTTTCTTTTATCAACATAAAATCAATTAGTATGAAAAGAATTTTACTTTCTGCTTTCAGTTTCTTATTTCTTTCATCCCTTATCGCTCAAACCGAATTTACGCAAGAGCAGATAACCTATGTCACCACCTCGGAGGGACATGTGGCGATCAAAAAAAGTGCGGCTACAGGTGAGGTGGTTATACCTTCTTCTGTTACGCACGAAGGGAAATCGTATACTGTTTCTTCAATCAGGCGCGAAGCGTTCAAATGGGGTTCGTTAACAGGAATCACCCTCCCCGAATGCATGGATACCATTGGTTACAATGCATTCGGAAGTTGTGCGAACATCACCCGCATATCGATGCCCGAAACACTCTCCGTAATCGAACCCTATGCGTTCAGCGGCTGTAAATTATTAGAGCAGATCACATTGCCATCCGGTTTGGAAGGGATTCCAGGCAACCTGTTTTTTACATGCTATGCGCTCAAATCGGTGAATATCCCTTCGGGGATTAAGTACATCGGTGGAGCCGCATTTTACAAAACGGCGATCGAGAATATCCAGATTCCTGAAACTTGCGACAGCATTGCCCGTACCGCCTTCCTTTTTTGTGCTCAACTGCAAAACTTGCAGCTTCCGAATAATTTGAAATATCTTGGCGCTGGGGCCTTACAGGGATGTGCCAAACTCAATCAGTTGGTTATCCCCGCAAAAATCGATTCTTTATGCGATGATTTACTTATGGGGTGCAGCGGTTTGACAACCTTCCATTTTCCCGCTTCATTGAAGAAAATCGGTAAATCGGTTTTCGCTCATACCGGTATCACCGCATTTACCATGGATAAGGATCATCCTTCGTTCGTGCTCGAAAATGGGGCTGTCTATGATAAAACAAAAAAAATGCTCATGGTCCATCCCATAAAAGGCAGAACGGAATGCATTGTTCCCGAAGGTGTGATCGGAATCTGGAATGGAGCTTTCTATGGATCGGATGTGGAAAAGGTGACATTGCCCGAAACGATTAGGGCGATTGACGAGTCTGTTTTTGCCGAATCGAAACTGTCTTCGATCAACTTCCCCAAATCGTTGGTGTTTTTAGGGCCAACCTGTTTGTACCGCACTCAATTTACAAAAATCACGTTACCCGAAAATTTAGAAATCCTCCACGACGGTCTGCTCGCTTATTGCCCGAATCTGACCTCCGTAACGATTCCGGCAAAAGTGAATTACATCGATTCGCACGCCTTTTCTCAGAATAAGAAACTGACGGAAGTTACCTGTTTGTCGGCTACTCCTCCCGCTCTGTACGATTATTACGAAGAAGATGAAAACCCATTCGGTTGGGTAGCGAGAGATAAGGTGACTATATATGTGCCACAAGGTTCTTTAAGCGCCTATAAATCGTCGTTGTGGAAAATGTTTAGCAACATAGTGGAGAGCCAGCCTTCAGCTCTTGTACCGGTGTCATTCAGACCTCAGGAACATGCTGCATTGAAGTCTGTTACGAATTTTGATATCCTGTTCGAAGAAGTCGTTACTCCGGTATCTTCGGCAAAAGCTCCTGTGCTTCGCAAGGGTAGTATCGACGGCACTGTTGTTCCGGTAACCTCGAAATGGTCGGTTATTCAGAGTCCGGATGATAAGTTGAAGAAAACCATCCGTATCGTATCTTTCGATTACGACGGTTATACGGAATACACTCCGCTTTTGCCAGATACCGATTATTATCTGATCATTCCTCAGGGTGCGATCAAGGGTGCGACATCCGGCCAGACAAATCAGGAGATGATCATCCATTACCAGGGCGAAAAAGGCAGCGGATTAACAGATCCGACAAATCCGGTTCGCCTGATCTCGTCAGACAACCGGCACGCGATTACGGTCGATTCAGGTATCTACGATCTGGAGGTTTATGACATGAAGGGAACGAAGCTTTGTGTAAAAACGAATGTGAGCGGTACTTGCGAGATTCCTTCTTATCCGAAGGGTGTTTATCTTCTCAAAGTCATAGTCGATCAACAAATTCATCTCCTGAAATATTTTCAAGAATAAACCGATATAACTTAACTCCTGAATTGCGAATGTTCTGACAAATACAGATCGTTCGGCTTTCGGGATATTCAATGTAAAAAGGCAGTCTGACCAGTTAGAGGTCAGACTGCCTTTTTGCATTGAAATTCTTATTAAACATTAGATAGAAGAGAGTTCAGCTCCGATCTGGTGGAGTATATCTATTATTTGCTGTTTTCTTTCTGTAGAGGGATTCTTATTTCCTTTAATATATGCTGCCATAAGACTTTGTGGGATTCCAAGTCTTCGACAAACAGCCGAAACATTTAATTCGGGATGTTTTCGGAATATATTAGCTATCTCACCGGATGGTGCGCGGTCTTCGTATTCAAAGCTTTCGAAAGATACATCTTCATCAATATCCTCCCAATGAAGACCAAAAGCATTGGTTCGGAAATTAACACGCTGTTCCTGCGTAGCAAGTTTTAACCTTGGATACCATAATAGTGATTGCCAAAGTATTTTCCCTTCATCGGTTTCAATGAAAATTTTATCATCTTCAAACCATAGTCTTACTACTTTCATAATTTATTTTTTAAACTCCGAAAAAATGATTCCACTCTTCTCGGAAATTAATTTTATTTTCTTCAAGTATACTTTCTGCTAAGCGGATATCTTTGGGTTTTAAACCTTTATTCTCAATGAGAATTACTTCTTCTTCGATCACAAATTTTGCTACCCCATCAGAACTTTCAACATGTATGTGTATCGGTTCATGTTCCCTGCTATAGAAGTAGAATCTAAGTCCAAATAGTATTAGTAATGTTGGCATTCTGAGTTATTTAGATTTATACAAATGTAGGATATAAAATTATATCCTACAATTATAGATTGTGAAAACAATTAAATTAATGATTCTGTTTTTATTATCCCTCATTTACTATCCGCAACCACCTCGATATTCAGATCGAACAAATGGCGCTCGCTCTTCTCATTCATTTGCCATACTTCGTATACGAACGATTTCTGCTTCTTGTCATATTGATCCGGGCGATACGTCACGATCAGTTCCGCTTCTGCACCCGGTTTGATCCGTTTGGGTTCGGTAGTGAGTTCGAATTGATCGGAAAGCCCGATAAAACGGAGCACGATCTCTTCGTCCGAAGGATTGCGAAGTAAGATTACGTCTTGTCTTTCCTTTACCGGATCGAAGCTTTTGATTAGCAATGATTCTTTTTTGATACATAAATCGCCGAATCGGTACCTGAATCCGGGGCAACGTTGCAGTTCGCTTTTGGCAACCTGGCCTTTTATGATGAGGGTATCTGTTTTTGTACTTTCCCGGTATGCCACGATCAGCATACGCTCGAAAATACCAGGCCGGTTCACCGGGTCATAACCCACCCGGATCAATCCTTTTTCGCCCTTTTGAATCTTTTTTTGTTCGAATTCGGGCAGCGTACATCCGCATGAACTCCGAACCTCTTCGATCGTCAAAGGCATTTCTGCCGTATTTATAAACTCAAATTCGCACGTACGGATACCGTCGTCCTCACGGATATTCCCGAAGTCGTAAATTCTGTTTTTAAACAGGGCACCCTTTTCAGGATGTGTGTCGCCGGCATTTCCGGGCATTGAAAAAACAAGCAGCGAGAACGTGATAAGAAGAAGCTTCATTTATATATAACTTGATTTTTGACATTAATGTATAAATGCGCCATTTATATAACTTCGGTTGGGTATCTTAACTTTAGGTAAGTTATGGCGATTTCATTTATATGTAGTTTAATTTTTGACATTAATGTATAAATGCGCCATTTATATAACTTCGGTTGGGTATCTTAACTTTAGGTAAGTTATGGCGATTTCATCTGTAAATAATTTATAA
>JBOFCW010000175.1:0-5998 GCA_051646395.1 Bacteroidales bacterium | reverse complement strand
AAAAGCCAATGGACAAACCTGTCCTAATTGTGGTCAGGAAACGCTTATTTATCAAGAAGGATGTTTGATCTGTACTTCATGCGGAACGTCTCGTTGCGGCTAAACAATTAATAATCATAGCAAAAAGCTGTTTTCCAGAAAAAAGGAAAACAGCTTTTTATTTATGAACACTTTAACCGTTTATCTGTATAATTTTGTATGTTTGTTTATCACAGCGAGAAGCTGTAGCCTATTACCAAAAACTACCTATATGATCGTTCAGTTTAACCTTGAGTACCACACCAGATGGGGACAAAGTATCTGGATAAAAGAAGTTAACGATATCTCTGATACTTTAAGTCTTGAAGAAGCCATTCCCTTAACATATAAGACAAACGGAATGTGGCAAACGGAGATTCGACTTGAGAATACAAAAAGATTATCTTACAAATATTTCATCCGCGAAAAAGGTAGAAACGACCTTTTTGAGGATGGTTTGATTCATAATATCAACACAAGCGGAACCTCACATCTAATACTATTTGATCAATGGCAACAGAAAAATGATGATAAACCATTTTTCTCATCAGCCTTCACCAAATGTATTTTTCATTCAGATTCAAAATTAGAGACTTCAGAAATAGCTCCCGATTCTGTTTCTTTCGTCTGTTATGCTCCTTCTTTAAAAAAGGAGGAAATACTAAAACTTTGTGGGGATAATCAGATTTCCGGCAATTGGAATCCTGCAGCAGCATCCGTTATGAAAAAAACAGATGATTATGAATGGACCTTAACCTTACCTATCGAACATTTCCACAAAATATTCAATTTTAAGTTTATTATTTGCAACCAAGAAGGCAAACTAATTGACTGGGAAGGTGGAGATAACCGTTCTATCCGAATTCCGGAATCCATCAAAACAGGAACCACTCTTTACTATACCGGTTACCATTTAAAAGATTTACGCCCAAGATGGCGTGGAGCAGGAGTCGCAATTCCTGTTTTTTCCTTACGCTCAAATGAGGGATATGGCGTTGGAGAATTTCTGGATTTGATCCCATTAATTGATTGGGCGGTGAAAACCGGACAACGTATTATTCAGATTCTACCGATAAATGATACGACAATGTCTCATTCCTGGCATGATTCTTATCCATACAATGCGAATTCGATTTTTGCCCTCCATCCAGCCTATATCCGATTGGAAGAAGTCGGCAGGCTCAAATCATCCGAGAGGATGGAAGAGTTCCGCCGTCGAAAAGCATCACTTAACAATCTTCACGAAATTGATTATGAAGCAGTAACAGCATTGAAATGGAGTTACCTCCAGGAAATATTCTCTGAAAAAGCAGATGAAACCTTTCAATCGGAAGATTATATTAAATTCTTCGAAAATAACAAGGAATGGTTGATACCATATGCTTCATTTTCTTTCCTGCGAGATAAATACAATACTCCCGATTTTCATTGGTGGGAAGAATTCAGCACCTTCAACCGAGAACAAATCGAAGAAATGTATCAAAAAGAGAGCGGAGAGCACCAAATCATCAAACTCCATTGCTTTATCCAATATCATTTGGATAAACAATTACGAGCAGTGTCCACTTATGCCCGCGGGAAAGGAATTATAATAAAAGGAGACATCCCCATCGGAATCAGCCGTACAAGCGCTGATGCATGGTTAAATCCTCAACTTTTTCAAATGAACTGCCAGGCCGGTGCTCCACCTGACGATTTTTCAAAACTAGGGCAAAACTGGGGATTCCCCACATATGATTGGGAAGAGATGAAAAAAGACCATTTCAGTTGGTGGAAAAAACGTTTTACAAAAATGTCCGAATATTTTGATGCTTACCGTATCGATCACATTCTTGGATTTTTCCGCATTTGGGAAATACCCATAAAATCGACACAAGGTATCATGGGGTATTTCAATCCAGCTTTACCCTACTCTGAACAGGAAATTTCCTCATTCGGCTTTCATTTTGACAAAGAACTGATGACAAAACCCTATATCAGAGAATATTACCTGAATGATATTTTCGGAGACATGGCGGATATTGTCAAAAACACTTTTCTTGACTATGTTGGCAATGATATTTTTGTTCTGAAAAAAGAATTCGATACACAACTTGAAATAGAAAACTACTTCAATGGGCAAAATGACGAAAGAGCATTACGAATTCGGAAAGGACTACTGGATCTTGTAGCCGATATTTTATTTATACCTGAAAAAAAAGATGGTTTTGATACGGGAAAATTACATCCCCGCATCATAGCCTGGGAAACTCATGTTTACAAATCCCTGAATCCTGACCAAAGATGTGCTTTTGATAAACTATACAACCATTATTTCTACGAGCGACATAATGAGTTCTGGTGTAGAGAAGCTTATTCGAAATTACCACACTTGCTGGAGGCTACTCATATGCTGGCTTGTGGAGAAGACTTGGGAATGATTCCTGCCGGCGTGGAAAAAGTTATGAAAGATCTGCGCATCCTAAGTCTCGAAATTCAGCGGATGCCTAAAAAAGAAGGTGTCTTATTTGATGACCCCAACCAGTACCCATACCTATCCGTATGCACAACATCCACACATGACATGAGCACCCTTCGTGAATGGTGGGAAGAAAACAGGGATAAAAGCCAACTTTACTATAATCAGATACTCCACAGAGAGGGGCTAAGCCCGAATTATTGTACTGCGGATATATGTGAACAAATCATCATGCAACACCTGCTTTCTCCGGCAATGTTCACCATTCTTCCTTGGCAAGATTGGATCGCTATCGACGGGGAGTTGCGTCGCCAAAACCCTTATGAAGAAAGGATAAATCAACCAGCTATAGCCCGACACTACTGGCGTTACAGAATGCATATACCTCTTGAAGAATTATTGAAAAAAAATAATCTGAATAACCATATCCGTTCATTGATCGAAACATCAGGTAGATCGGAATAATGAAAACCGATCTAATTTAATTGATCAAGGCATCTGTATGAAACCCTCATGCAACATTTCAAATGGCAAATCGAAACGGAGCCTGACTTAGAAATTCTAAACCAGGCTCCGTTTTTATATCTTAATCTTTATCTGTAAGTTTATGGGATATAAACTTCTAATAAATTCAATTTACCACTCGGGATTATTTTCAAATCAGCCGATTCTGCAGGCACTAAAATTGTCTCACCCTTACGAACCGAAGTAACATTTCCAGAAGCATCTTTAAGCTCTCCCTGCCCTTCTGTACAAATATAAATAACGAAAGAGTCATAAGTCTTCATCGGACGATCCAACTCTTTATCCAGCTCCAAAAGGTTGGTATGGAAATATTTACAATCAGCTACTTCAACTGCTTTATTCGGCTCTGGAGTGTAATGAGTCTGATAATCCGGTAATACTTCATAATCGATGGCGTCCTTCGCTAATTCTGTATGAAGTTCCCGTTTATTTCCTTCTTTATCCAGTCGGTTATAATCGTAAATACGATAGGTTATATCTGAGGTTTGTTGGATTTCAGCAATAAAAAGCCCGCTCCCGATTGCATGAACACGTCCGGCAGGCAAGAAAAATATGTCTCCCGATTTCACTTCATAACGCTCTAACACATCCATGAAGGTATTCATTTTTACTCGCTCAACATATTCATCAGGGGTAATTTGCGCTGAAAACCCCGAATACAATCCAGCTCCCTCACGGGCATTGATTACATACCACATCTCTGTTTTGCCGAAAGAATCGTGTCTCTCAGCGGCTAATTTATCATCCGGATGAACCTGAATAGACAGATCATTTGATGCATCGATAAACTTGATCAACAAAGGAAATTTTTCGCCAAAACGTTCGTAAACATGTTTCCCCAGTAATGATTCCCCATATTCTTTGATCAGGCTATGAAGTCCTTCCCCTTTCATCTCTCCATTTGAAATCACGGACATGGTTTCCGGAAAATCAGAAATCTCCCAGCTTTCACCTATTCCTGCTTCAAGAGGAGTAATCTCTTTAAACTTACAAATATAATTTCCACCCCAAATCATTGGTCGAAGAAGTGGTTCAAACTTAAAAGGATATAATTTCATTTGTATATAATTTAATTATTAACATCAAGGTCAAATACGCCATAAAGGACAGACTATATTGATTTCTCTTCTTTGAGTTGGTTACAGCGGTGCCATTTGTTTTAATATTCACTTATAGGGAGAATCCTCGGTGTATTTCATCAATAGTTAAATGAGGCGAAGCATTTATTTTCAGAAATAAGAGATAAATTAAACAATGTTTGGCTCAAAAAAACGTTCAAACTTACTACTTTTTATGTTATTCAAAGGGTTATTTTTATAAAACAATGCAAATATTCACACAGTATTTATTTTATTCTCATTATTGGTTCAAATACTGTAAACGCCATAGCAGTCCGGGATTTTCAAGTAAATTACCAGTCCGAAAAAGGGCATATCCAGATGCATCCGTATTCCGTGTCCAGAAAATCTGTTTCTCAATTTCAGATACCAGCCAGTCGGATTGGGGCTCATTCAGCCTGTAAATGCCAATCCCAGGCACTATTTGCTTTCCATGTCTGCGTTGACACCAATCTATAACGAAGGGATAAAATACAGGATCCTTATAATACATCATCGGCGTGATAAAATCATGTTTATTCTCCTCGAGCCACCTTTCTACATCCTGATAACCGGCATCGTAGGCATTCCATCCATAATATTTAACACCTGCCTTACCATCATACAACCCCAGAGTCGCACTACTAACCATTACCTCCGGACTAACAGTCTTTACTCTATCATATATTTCATAAACAATACGGGTAATGTTATCTCTTCGCCATTGCGAAAGAGGAGTCTTTTTTCCCGATGCTGCATAATATTTGCTATCAGGATATGAGGATGCATGCTCCGGATAACGGATGTAATCCAAATGGATACCATCCACCGCATAATTCGAAACGATTTCCACTGCCATCGAAGACAAATATCGTGCTGTTTCGGGAGAAGATGGTTCCAGATAATATTCTCCGTTATGCCGTGTTACGAATGATTTATTGCGAGTAACAAAATCACCTATCCCCTGCCGTTGCAGATATTTTTCCGAACCTAATGGCATACACACAATCCATGCATGACACTTTATCGATCTACGGTGACATTCATCCACCACAAAAGCAAGTGGATCAAAAGCATTATTACTCATATTTGGCTTTCCTGTCAAAAAATAACTGAAACCCTCGTATTCGGAATGATAAAACACCCCTCCACGAACACGGGTTTGAAATAGAACCGTATTGATACCAGCATCTCTCAATTCATCTAAAATACGAATCATTTCGGCCTTCTGCTTTTGAACTACATTTTCTGATGTGCCACTCACTGAAGGCCAATCAAGCATATAATTTGTGGTCAGCCAAACGGCACGCATCTCTTGCGGATTGGAAGCACTTGTCAGGAAGACAGAAAGTGAAAACAAGAATAATAGGGTGAACTTTTTTATCATATCATTAAAATTAGTGCAAAAATACATAAACTCGATTCTAATTCGAACGAAACATAATCTTAACATTTCTGAAACCTCTTCTAAATCTCCTCTTCACATAGCTGAAACACGGATCAACGAATTTTGCATTGTCAAAATATTGAAAACCTATCAATGAAAAGATTTCACATTACATTATTTTTATTTATCACATTAACAATCCAGACATTCGCATCGACAACCATTCGTGGGGTAGTAAAGGATCGTCAAACCAAAGAAGAATTAATCGGAGCAACTGTTGCGATAAAAGATATCCATGGTAAAGGCACGGTTACCGGCCTCGATGGGAGTTTCATCTTAAACGGAATCACGTCAAATCAGGTTACACTTGAATGTGCATATATCGGATATGAAACCGAATTGATACACGCAAAAACAGGCTCTTTGGTAGAAATTTATCTAAATCAAACTTCGATAGAACTAAATTCAGTAGAAATCAAAGGAAATATCTCCCGCAACAATGAAACAGGTGCC
>JBOFCW010000172.1:0-11666 GCA_051646395.1 Bacteroidales bacterium | reverse complement strand
TCAATAGTGGTACGAGCCTGCTTATACGCTTTGGTATGTTGCAATTGAGCGATGTAATTGGAGTATGTACGGAAAAACGGTTTTATGATGGTTTCTTTCGAATGTTTCAATCGCTGTCGGTTCAATTCAATGGCTTTTTTGAAATAGGCGATTGAAGAATCACTCATTTTTTTGTGATTGTAACCGTTTGAGATAGAATTAAGTGATTTCAAATAATCGATTGTTGCCGGATGATTCGTATCATAGAGTTCAGATTCTTTGAATATTTGAAACTTGAGGCTTGCCATTGAAAAGCAAGAGTCTGCTTCCTGTATTCTACCTTTTCTCAAAGCTTCAATACCTGCTCTGTTGGATGCGCAGCTTTCTTCAGCTTCATTTTTACAAGCACGGATCATTTTTGTTATCCAGTCAGGAGAAATGTCTTCTGATCTTTCAATCAGATAGTCGATATAAGGAAGAATATTCTGCAGACAGGCAAAATCAGCACCAGCTAGTGTTTTCAGGATTCGTTCTGATTCTGCGAAGTTTTCTTTACCTCCCGCATATTGGAGAATTGAGGCTTTTCTAATTAGAAATGCTTCATATCGTTTATTCCCTGAGTGAGGCACTTCGTTTTGGATAAGAAAGTCTGAATCAGAATGAGTAATATCAGATTCTTTTATTTTTTTGTAAAGTTCAATGGCCGTTTCTACTTTTCCGGCTTTGAGTATCCGAAAAGCGATTTTTTCGGGAGTTGATAGTTCAACCTCGTTTACTTTCGATAGGAAATCAGCATGAATCGGGAGCATCTTATTTCTCAGATAAGCATAGTATAAGAGTGATTCCAGACGGGACTCATAGATTTCATTAAGAGAAGATGTGTTCACTCGCAAAGAAATCGTGTCGCGGTGGAAGCATTTTGCTTGGTCGGAAATGCTGATTTGGTGAAACAGATTATATTTTATAATGTAGTTTTGATTGACAGAGGTTTTCTCTGCCTTATTTGCAAATATCGCTCCATTGCAAAGCAAACAAAATCCTAAAACAATAACGAAATTGATTAGTCGATGTAAAACCATGATTTATATTTAAATTATATGCAAATATATATAACTTAAATAAACGAATATTGCTCGCATATCGACTTTGTCAGAACGATTATTTTTCAGGAAGCGATTTGTTTTTTAATTGTTCCAGAATTTCGTCCAGGTATTCCATCTGCATCTGCTGGATTTCGAAAAGGATTTTGTTTTGATGAACAGAAAGATGATCCAGTTTTTCATGCAGCAACTTGATTTCCAGTTCGGCTTTCAGATTGACTTTGTAATCATTTTCACTCCTTAACCGGTCCTTTTGTTCCAGCCTGTTTTGGCTCATCATGATAATGGGTGCCTGGATTGCGGCTAAACATGAGAGCATTAGATTTAATAAAATAAAGGGGTATGGATCGAAAGGTTTTTGTTTCAGAAAGATGACATTGATGATGATCCAGCTGAACATAAATAGCCCAAAAGAAGTGATGAAATACCAACTGCCACCAAATAAAGCGATTTTATCAGCCATCCGTTGACCCAGAGTCAACTTCTCTTCCAGAATTGGTTCAATATTCTCACTCAAAATCTGATTGTGTGTAATTGCATTTACAACTTCTCGTTCAACCGAGGTGATATCTTCATTCTCTTGTTGAAGTAAATGTAAAAGATAGGCTCGCCTGAAATCGTTAAACTCATCTTTGGAAAGATAACTTGAATCGTCAAACCCCGGACTGTTTGTCTTTATAAAACATAGAAGAGTATCCCGGATCTGATTTCCCTGAATCGCATCCTTTTTAAGAATTTCTTGCTTTGAGATAAAATCAATAACCGTATCCATACTTCTTCTGGATTAAGGAAGATATATATTCATACCAATGTTCACCAGAAGCTGATACCATATCAACTGATAACTGATTTCCTCCTGGAGAAGAGATAAACGGGCATTCGAACAGTTTGTTGCGCTTGTCAGAAGTTCAAGATTTGTTATGGATCCGGTGTTGTAATTTACTTTAGCTTGTTCATATGCGGCCCGGGTAAGCTCTACTCTCACGTTTAGCTGTTGGATGGTGGCATCGGATGCCAGAAGAGAATAGTAAGAATCGGATACCTGTTGCCGGATCTGTTTTTCGGTAAGGAGTAATGTTGCCTCCGCTTTGTTGATGCCTGCTTTTGCCAATGCCCGTTCTTGTTTACGTTTATTGCCTTCGTAAATAGGAACTTCCAATGTTGCCCCGGCTGAAATATTGGCGCGTAATTTTTTGATGTTCGGTTCGTATCCATTTCCGAATCCGCCTGAAACACCGGCGCTTAAGTTAGGGTTAAAAGACCGTGATGCCGTTTTTTCTTGCAGATGAGCAATCTCTATCTCTTTTTGAATAATCTGCATTTCCATTCTATTTGTCAAAGCATATTCGATTAGTTCATCCAGATTTCTGTTTTCTTGTTTACGGATAAACTTTAATGATAATGAAGTTTGGTCTGTGATAAGGGTGTCGGACAAGATACCTAATGCCATGTACCGTTTTTCTTTCGCTGCTGCCAATGAAATAAGTTCGGCTTTGACAGCCTGCAATCCGGCGTTCGTGTTCAGGTAGTCATAGTTCGTTGCGGAACCGGATTCTTTACGAAGAAGGGTCTGTTGTAACATCTCGGCAAAATTTCGTAATTGTTCTTCTTTGATAAGAATCGAATGACGGGCAAATGCGGTCATATAATAGGCTTGTATTCCCTGTAGTGTCAAAGACTGGAATAACTGATCTTTTTGTAATTCGGCTAATTCATATTGAATCTGATTCGTTTCAATTCCCGGCCTGCTTTTTCCGAAATCCCAGATGAGCTGATTCAGAGATAACCCGATAGAGGTATTGTTATGCGATTGGATATGGATGGTTTTTCCGTTCATATCCAACGAAGAAATTGGATCTATATAGGAATATGAAGCTTTCCCCGCAATATTTGGCAGATAAATTTCTTTACTCATGGCATAGTTTATTTTTGCCGTTTCTATTGCTTCGTTCGCCTGCATGACCGAAGGATAAGTATGTATAATCCGGTCGATAACTGCTTTTAATGTAAGAGTGTCTGCTGGTGTTTGTGCACCGATTTTAAAAACACTTCCTAATATCAGGATGATGATGATTGAATTGCGTGTCATTATCTGGAAGTTTTAAACGAAAAAAACAATACGGGAATAATTGCAAGAAGCGTAATTACAGCCCCGATGATAAAGTCATCATTGATTCCGCTGATATATGCTTCTGTATTTAAATGTTGAACGATATATTGTTTTGCACTCGATAAAGCGCTTTGTTGTGTATCAGAGCCTGTTGATAGGTAAAAATCGGATAGTCTCTGTATGGTTTGTTGATATTGTTCGCCTGTATAGTCGAGCGCTTCTGCATATCGCTGAGAATGAAAATTACGTCTGATTGCCAGCATATATGTAAAAATAGCGACTCCCACACTACCTCCAACCTGGCGCACGATATTTGAGATACTCGAAGCTTGTGCCATTTCAAGACTACCCATGTTGGCCAGTGATACGGTTAAAAGAGGAGGGTAAAGGATGCCTAATCCTACACCACGGATAATCAGGCTATGCAGAATATAATCTCTGTCTGTTTGAAATGAGAATGAAAAGTTCAGAATAAAGCTATAGGCCAGCATGACAAGGCCTAATATTATGATGATACGGGCGTCGATCACTTTACTCAATTTACCGGATAAGGGCGACGCAATTGCTTGAAGAATGCCTACGGGCAGAAATAATAATCCTGCTTCGAATGCACTATATCCTAATGTATCTTGCATATAAAGCGGGATCAGAAAGGTGCTTCCGAACATTCCGATACCAAAAATAAAGATCACGATATTGGCCAATGAAAAGTTCTTGTCTTTGAAGATGCGAAGATTGATCAGAGGTACTTTTACTGTAAATTCGGTGAAGATAAATAGAATGAAACAAACTGCTGATATCCACATGCATGCCATTACAGACGTGCTGCTCCATCCTTCAGGGTTTGTTGAGGAGTTGACCTGAGATAGTCCATAAAGGAAAACAGGCAGGAAAATGGCGGAGAAAAGAAATCCCCAGAAGTCAAATTTGAGTTTGCTTTGTAATTCGTATCCTTTTTGAATAATCAATGTATAGATGATGCAAAAGATACCGATTGGAATATTAATGTAAAAAATGTAGTTCCAATTGAAATTATCAACCAGATACCCGCCAATCATCGGCCCGAAGGAAACCGATGCCGCTGTTGCGATTGCCCAAAAACCAAGTGCCATTCCCCTTTCTTGTGGAGGGAATACAGTCGTGACGATGGCCATCCCAACTGGCATCAGTAAACCGCCTCCGACTCCCTCTATAATGCGCCAGAATATCAACTCGCCGATACTATCTGAATTCCCGCACATAAACGAACCGAACGTGAAAATGGAAAGCGATATCAAAAAGATATTTCGGTATCCGAAACGATTTGATAGCCAGCCTGCTGCTGAAAGTACCGTAGCCATAGATAGCATGTAGCCTGTCAGAATCCATTCCGCAGTATTCATAGATGCACCTAGGGTGCCCATAATAACAGGGAGGCCTGTATTTACAACCGTTGAATCGAGCACGGCCATGAATGTCGTAATCATGACATTAATTAAAACAAGCCATTTGTAACTGTCAGACCGTTTAATCTCGGTACCCGGATTTAGATCCTTTCTCATTTATTTTTCTCTATTTTTACGGTAGCAGACATACCTGAGACCAATTTCATTTTTACCTTTTGTTGCTCATTGCCTTCGATGCGGTCGATTGATATCTTCAGGGGGATTCTTTGAGTAACCTTTGTGTAATTCCCGGAAGCATTATTAGGAGGCACCAGAGCGAATTCTGAAGCCGAATTGTCGCCTATATAGTAAATTGTACCGTAAAGAGTCAGTTTATCATAGGCATCAAGGGTTATTTTAGCTTTTTGTCCCATGAAGATATTACTAAACTTTGTTTCTTCGAGATAGACAGATACCCAAATCTTCTCATTCTTATTCAATGTGAAAACGGTTTGTCCCGCATTTATAATATCACCGGCAAGAGCCCATCTTTTTCCGATAATCCCATCGGCTGGGGCTTTTACCTGATAGTATCCCAGATCAGTATTCATGGTTTCTACGTTCGCTTTCGCCGCTTCGGCAGACATTTGTGTGGCCTCGATCTGAGCATTTGCTGATTGAATTCTGTTTTTAGCTATTTCTTTTTGTAAACAAGCCGTTTTATAGGCTTCTTCCATATTCTGAAAAGCCTCTAAAGTTGTGGCTTCCCCTGCAAGTTGCTTTTGAGATCGTTCATAATTTACACGACTGAGATTTTCGTTTAACTCCGCTATTTTAAGATTATTTTTCAGCTCGCTCAGATTTGTCTTCGATACCTCCAGTTGTGCAATTAATTGGCGATATTGAGCTTCTGCTTGTAACATGCGGGAAACTACGGCCTCCTTGTCGAGGTCGAAAAGAGGTTCGCCTTTTTTTACCGAGTCTCCTTCAGCCACATATAACCTTGTAATTTGGCCGTTTACCATAGGGGCGATGTCGATCCGGTAGGAATCAAGGTTTGCATCATCTGTAGAAATGTATTTATTGTAATTGTGCCACCATAAAAAGGCCCCGATCAATGCGACAACCAGGAAAATAGCAAGAATTATAAAACGCTTCTTCTCAGAATGAGATTTTACAGAGGATGAAGGCTGAGTAGCGGGAGTAATAGTAGAATCAGACATTGTGTTTGTTTTTTATTCGCTTTATGAAAATAACAACAAACAGGTGTTTTTAAAGTTTAATTCGTAGGGCAAAAGCCTTCCTTTATTTAATGATCAATTTGAATATAGAGTATTAAATAGAGCCTGATTCATGACCGGTTGAAACTATTTTACCGATTCTCTTCCCGAATTACCAATCGTATTTCCACAGATGGCAACGAATTTGGAATTAAACAAGAAAAATTTGGTCAGTCAGATTGGTTCGACCTATGGGCTGAACAACCAATTTATATTGGTGTTGTTAGCGAAGATGAATCGGGTGAAGATAAAACGTTTTTTATAATTGAAACATTCTTACAAAAGAGACTGTTATTATAACGAACAAGGACGGCCTAAACGGCTCGGAATTTGTTGGAAAAATATTTTTACTTAGTCATTTACGTAATGTAACGTTTATTTATATATTCGCATATATTAATGTTTTGACGGTGGATATTAGTGCTTTAATGAATTAACAAACGGTAGAACTAAATCGTAATAAAGTGGAAAAACGTATTAAACTAAAAGTACTTGGTATTACTTATAGCCAAATTCAGTCCGGGGCCTATGCCCTTGTTCTGGCAGAAGAAAACGGAACGCGCCGGATTCCGATAATAATAGGGACCGCCGAAGCGCAATCTATCGCGATTCAGTTAGAACATTTAACACCTCCCAGGCCTCTTACTCACGATTTATTCGTTTCTTTTGCAAAAGCATTCGGAATTAAACTTAAAGAAGTTTACAGTTATAAATTTGAGGATGGTGTTTTTAATGCCGAGCTTGTTTTTGAAGATAAAGATGGACAAGAACAACGGATTGATTCACGTACTTCCGATGCGATCGCATTTGCTTTACGAACAGAAGCCGTTATCACGACTACGGAAGATATCATAGAAAAAGCCGGTATAGAATTTGAAGAAGAATCGGAAAAGAAAGATCATTCGCCAGAATTTAAAGCGAATGACCACACGAAAAGGATGGAAGAGCTTCATGCTATGCTTAATGATGCGGTAAAAAATGAAAATTATGAAGAGGCATCGCGTGTAAGGGATGAAATAAAGAAGCTGAAAGATGCCGATTTGCCTGCTTCTGAAACCCCGGAAAACAAGTCGAACTGAGATGGGGTATCCGGTTGAGAAATCAATTAAATAAACAATAACTTCAATGATTCAATTAAAAAAACTGACGTTGCTTTTATTTCTTGTCGTTTGTTCGACAGCAATCTTTGCACAGACCGACTCTGTAGCAGCCGTAATGGATACCATTCCGTTAGGAACTACTGAAGTCGCTTCGTCCGTAGCAAATACACCCAACGAATTAGTTACTGTGGTTCCGATGGCACCAGCCGGTATCTCTGTTAATTCAGTGTTACGTGGTTTGCTGGGGATGTTTTCAATTCTTCTGATCGCTTTTGTTTTCAGTAGAAACAGACGGCGTATCGAATGGAGAACCGTATTAATCGGTCTTTTGATTCAGACTGCGCTTGCCGTTGGGGTATTATACGTTCCGTTTATCAAAGTATTTTTTGAAGTCGTTGCGCAATTTTTCGTGAAAGTGATGGATTTTACCGGAGCCGGTGCATCTTTCCTTTTCGGAGATCTTTTAGATACGTCCAAAATCGGATATATTTTTGTTTTTCAGGTATTGCCGACTATTATTTTCTTCTCTGCTCTTACCAGTTTGTTGTACTATCTGAATGTTGTTCAGGTCGTAGTAGTAGGTATTGCGTGGCTTTTGAAAAAAGCGTTTCGTCTTTCCGGAGCTGAAGGATTGACCGTTGCAGGTAATATCTTTTTGGGACAAACAGAGGCTCCCCTTTTGGTGAAGCGTTATTTGTCGAATATGAACAAATCCGAGATTTTTCTGGTGATGAGTGCCGGCATGGCGACTATCGCAGGTGCTGTATTGACAGCTTATATCGGATTGCTGGGTGGAAGTGATCCAGTAGCTCGTCTAACATTTGCCAAATATCTTCTTTCAGCTTCTGTAATGGCAGCCCCTGGTGTAATTGTGATTGCCAAGATCATTTATCCGCAAACCGAAACTGTCGATACTGACTTGAAAGTTGATCGTAATTCGGTGGGAAAAAATGTACTTGATGCAATTTCCAACGGGACAGTTGAGGGTGTTAAAGTTGCGGTCAATGTAGGAGCAATGCTTTTGGTCTTCATTGCGATGGTGGCGATGTTGGATTATATTCTCGGAGGTATCATTGGCCATTATACCGGGCTGAATGACTGGCTGACCAATGTATCCGGAGGAAAGTTTACGACATTTAATTTCCAGTTTGTAGTAGGAATGGTTTTTACGCCGATCGCCTGGTTGATGGGAGTGGCGCAACAAGATATGGTTGCCATTGGTAGTTTGTTAGGAACTAAGGTGATGATCAACGAATTTGTAGCTTATAATGATATGGCGATTATGAAAGAAGCCGGTACGTTCATGTATGAAAAATCGATTATCATGGCTACTTTCTTGCTTTGTGGATTCGCCAATATCAGTTCTATCGGTATCCAGATCGGGGGAATCAGTATTCTTGCTCCGAATCAACGTCAGACACTGACTGAACTTGGATTCCTTGCATTGATTTGCGGTACGTTGGCTTCTTGTATGTCGGCAACGATTGTCGGAATGATTCTGGGTTGATATGTGGTTATTTTATACTCCTGATATTCTCACTTCCGGCGAAATGCCGGAAGATGAGTCCAATCATGCCGTAAAAGTATTACGCCTCACCGAAGGTGATGAGGTGCTTTTGATAGACGGAAAAGGAACATTTCACAAAGCACGCATTTCACGCGCCCATCACAAACGCTGTGGTGTAGAAATTCTCGAAAGCTATACGGAAGAAAACCGTTGGCCTTTCCGAATTCATATCGCAGTTGCTCCAACCAAAAATATGGACCGGATGGAGTGGTTCGCCGAAAAAGCAACCGAGATTGGGATTGATAGCATTACTCTTTTGAAATGTCGGTTTTCCGAACGCAAAGAGGTTAAGATCGAGCGATTGAATAAAATACTAGTGTCGGCTATGAAGCAGTCCTTAAAAGCAACTTTACCTGTTTTAGATGGGATGGTTGATTTTAAAAAGTTTGTGGAACAACCCTTTAACGGGCAAAAATTCATCGCACACTGTTATAAAGAAGAGGAACGGATTTTACTTACTCAAGTTTATAAACCGGGTAATGATATGCTGATTCTGATAGGTCCGGAAGGAGATTTCAGTGAAGAGGAAGTTCGGTTGGCTTTAGAAAACGGTTTTACACCGGTATCGCTTGGAACCAGCCGTTTACGAACTGAAACAGCAGCATTGGCGGCATGTCATACAATCCATGTTATGAATGCTTGCGCACAATAAGTATTTTTTCATATCCTGATTTTCAATTGTATTCTAAGTATATTCATATGACTGATATTAATCAATTAAAAAATAATCCTGCGAATAATTTTTTTCTTCTTGCCGGACCATGTGTAATTGAAGGAGAAGATATGGCAATGGAGATTGCCGAAAAGGTAGTTGGGATCACTCGCCGATTGGGAATACCATATGTATTCAAAGGCTCTTATCGTAAAGCAAACCGTTCTCGACTGGACTCGTTTACAGGGATAGGCGATGAAAAGGCTCTTGAGGTTTTACGTAAAGTTAGTCAGAGATTCGGAATTCCTACTGTTACGGATATTCATACTGCAGAAGAAGCTAAGATGGCTGCTGAATATGTAGATATCCTGCAGATTCCCGCCTTTCTTTGTCGTCAGACAGATCTATTGATGGCAGCTGCAGAAACAGGAAAAATCGTCAATATTAAAAAAGGGCAATTCCTTTCGCCGGAAGCGATGCAATTTGCCGCTCAGAAAATAGTTGATTGCGGCAATCACAATGTGATGCTTACTGAGCGTGGAACGACTTTCGGGTATCAGGATTTGATTGTTGATTACAGAGGTATTCCGGTTATGCAGAAATTCGGTTTCCCGGTTGTTCTTGATGTGACGCACTCATTGCAACAACCCAATCAAACTTCCGGAGTGACCGGGGGGATGCCGGAACTGATTGAAACGATTGCTCGTGCCGGGGTTGTTACGGGAGTTGATGGTTTGTTTATCGAAACACATCAGAACCCGAAATTAGCGAAGTCGGATGGAGCGAATATGCTTCAACTGGATTTGTTGGAGGGGTTACTTGAACGGTTAGTAGCCATTCGTCAGACAATCAATCGCTTCTGATTATAAAGATACGTTTTAAAGCACAATAAAGCCGGTTTTCAAATACTCGTCAGGGAGATTTGAAAACCGGCTTTATTATATCTGAAAACTGATGATTAAGGAGCTACTTCCAACACGTTAGATTCGAATTCAGGAAGTGTTTCTGGTCGCTTGTTTAAAAGGATTTCAAAGGTCCAGCCAATGAAATAGCCCAATAGAGAACCCAAAGGTCCGATAATCCATGCCGAGACTGGAATTGTTGCGTACCAATCGAAAAAAGATAATCCTGTAAAATCAAAGCAAAACGATGCATATTCACGGGTGGCCCAAATAAATAAACCCATTGTCATTGCCCCAAATGCCCCGATGATACTGGGACGTTTGTGGTAGATTGCAGCAAATGTAGGTATCAGAATGCAAACAAGAGCAACGATGGAGGAGTCGCCGACCAATTCGTAAATGTCTTTATTTGACATAGCCATCAGGGTCGAAATTGCAGAGACAACCAGAATACTTATTTTGACGGTGGCAAGATGTAGTTTCGTGCCTGTTTTTTGCGTCAATGGCTTTACTATATTTTCTGCCAATATTGTTGACGGAGCTAATAAAGCCCCTGAGCAGGTTGACATGATTGCAGAAAGGAGTGCCCCGAAAAACATAATCTGCACAAATAAAGGAGAATGTGTCAAGACCATCTGCGGAATCACTTCTTGCAAATCAACGCTGTCCGAATTCAAAATTTCCGGATAGAGTAAACGAGCACATAAAGCGATGGTAAGTGGCAATATCGAGAATACCAGATACATTGCGGCTCCGGCGTAAGTGGAACGTACCGCAGATTTGATGTTGCGTGAGGCATTGATGCGCTGGAAAATATCCTGTGAAGCCAAAGATCCAAGTCCGATTACGATCCAGGCCGAAACCCATTCGTTTATTGCATGAGGATCTTTTTCCGGCAAGAATTGAAAATGATTTTCAGGAGCCTTTTCAATTAAGGCTTCAATACCTCCAACTTGTCCGACCATCATGAAAGCTAGGGTGCCTAATCCTAATATGATTACGATAGACTGGATAAAATCGGATATGGAAATAGCCCACATTCCTCCGAAAAAGGTGTAAATAGTCACGATAATTGAAGAGAGCAGAATGGCCAACTGCTGATCGATTCCGAAAATGATATTCAATGAAATCGCTAAGGCAACCAATTGGGCGGCAACAAATCCGAAAAATGTAAATAACATCAGTATTGAACTGATAATTTCTGCTTTTTTACCATATGCTTTGGCAAATAGATCACCTAATGTAAGTATGTTTCGTTTGTATAAGGGCCGGGCAAGAAACAAGCCGTATAAAACCAGGCATAACGCACTTCCAAGCGGATCTTCGATCACACCCAGAATACCGTCTTCTACAAACCTTCCTGATGCTCCGAAAACCGTTTCTGCCCCAAACCAGAGTGCAAAAAGAGCAAAAGCATTAAATACAAAAGGTAAACCGCGCCCTGTGTTTACAAAATCGTTGGTGTTTTTTATAAATCGGGTCGCATAAAAACCGATACCAACGGTTATCATCAAATAAATTACAACAAAAAATGCCAGCATTTTAATCCGGGGAAATGTATATAAAGGTGATAAATTCAGCTATCAACAGTTTTTTGATTAGCGGGCACAAA
>JBOFCW010000112.1:0-12925 GCA_051646395.1 Bacteroidales bacterium | reverse complement strand
TGCTGTTCCGATACGGGCCAGAGCGACCTGAATACCCAAAGCAAGGGCGATTTCATATCCTGTAAACCATTTTACAATGATTTTGGATACGGTAATTCCCGCTACTTCCACTCCGACACCGAAAATCGCGAATCCCAATCCGGCAGCAAGTACCTGAGAGTTGTAACCGAACACTTCGCCCCCAATCGGGAAGTATGGAGATATGGCGTAATATTTAATGGCGGCACCGATAAACATCGTCAGGCAAGCACCCAATCCCGTGAAACGAACTCCCATTTTATCAAGGATGATCCCTCCCAGTAAAAGCATAAAAAGGAAGACATTAAACCAGCCGTACGCTCCGGTAAAAAAACCGTATTGCGTTCCGGTCCAGCCCAAACCACCTTCTTCGACACTTTTCATCAATAAATCCTCCAAAGGAGCCATCACATCGGTCAGGAAATAACCGCACATCATCGTAAACGATACGATAACCAAAGCCAACCAACGGGCAGCTGCTGAGTCACGCAGCGTTTTTTTCATTTCTTCTACCATAGGTATTTCTAAATATTTGTTTTAATCCAGCACTTATATCTCAATATTTTTAGATAATATTGAATATTCATAGAATAACATGAACGTGAATGCAAAAATAGATAAACATATGTTCTTTTTACTCTTTTGGTTTCAACAAATAGCTGTTTTAATGTAATTTTGTTTCAAATTCTGATAATTAAAAATCAAAATGAAGCTTTTTTTCACAAAAGATATACGAGAAATCGATGAACTCACCATTAAGGAACAAGATATCACATCTCACGACTTAATGGAGAGGGCAGCGGGAGCTGTCAGTGATGAGATCATGGCACGATGGACTACCCGTACGCCCATCGTTTTGTTTGCCGGCCCCGGCAATAACGGAGGTGACACGCTGGCTATCGCACGTATCCTGACCAACAACGGATATCAGACCATAACGTACCTTTTCAATCCGAAGGGAAAACTTACCACCGACTGTCAGAAAAATAAAAACATGCTCGAAAATACCGAGGGTGCGGAATGCGTGGAAGTAACACGCGAATTTGCGCCACCGGTTTTAACAGCCGAAACACTGGTAATCGACGGGCTTTTCGGATCAGGTCTCAACGAGCCGGTAGCAGGAGGATTCGCTTCCGTGATCCAGTACATCAACAGTTCCGAATCGAAAGTAGTGGCTGTTGATATCCCTTCCGGGCTTTTCGGCGAGGATAATACGGGCAATAACAACCGTAACATCATCCGGGCAACACTGACATTGACATTCCAGACTCCAAAACTCTCGTTCATGTTTCCTGAGAATGAAAAATATACGGGAGAGGTTGTCGTGCTGGATATCAACCTGAGTGCCGATGCCATGGAGGAAGTTCCGTCGCCATTCGTTCTCACGCAGCGCTATGATGCTGTTGCCTTACTGAACCGTCGCACCAAATTCGCCCATAAAGGAAATTTCGGCCACGGCCTTTTGGTAGCCGGAAGCTATGGCATGATGGGTGCTGCCCTATTAGCTGCTCGCGCCTGTATGCACGCCGGAATCGGCATGCTTACGATTCATGCTCCGGAATCGGGATATACCATTCTGCAGACATCAATTCCGGAAGCCAAATTTCAGGCTGATAAAAATACGCGTTTCATTACGCAGGTTGACAATGTTGTTGATTATACCGCTACTGCTTTTGGTCCGGGACTGGGCAAAGACTCGAATACGGTATGGGCTGTTAAACAGCTGATCGGAGAATTGCGCCGACCATGCGTAGTCGATGCGGACGGACTGAATATCCTTGCGGAGCATCCGGAGCTAATCGACATGCTACCCTCTTTAAGCATTCTCACGCCGCATCCGAAAGAGTTCGAGCGACTTTTCGGGTCGAGCGAAAACAGCTACCAACGATTGATAAAGTCGATAGAAGCGGCCATGAAACACAATGTGATTATTGTGCTAAAAGGAGCGAATACGGCCATTTGCATGCCTTCCGGACATGTTTACTTCAATACATCCGGTAACCCGGGTATGGCGACAGGGGGATGCGGGGATGTGCTCACTGGAATCCTGCTTGCTTTACTGGCTCAGAATTACCGACCCGAACAAGCGGCCATATTAGGTGTTTATATCCACGGCATGGCAGCGGACATCGCACTGACCATGAGCTCGGAAGAGGCTCTGATTGCAGGGGATATCGTTCAGAATCTGGGGCATGCTTTCCGACAATTAAGATTGTCGTAAAGTCAAATAATTCCTTTCCAAAAGAGAAAAAGAGTCTTCTCTTTTGGAAAATCCTTTTAAATCGTAACTTTACTTTCCGACAGAAAAGCGGAATGATAACAAGATAATATTATATACGTATGAAAAAATGGATTTTGTCATTGGTCTCACTGGCCGGCATTTGCGTATTTGCACAGGAAACGGTAAAGATTACTGCCGGAAAACACAATGACTTCGGCCTGGCTTACTCGCTGCCGAATACCATGATCGATGTACAGGTGAATGTAACCAGGGTATCTGTCAAAGCAGGCCCTTATTATCAATATGCAGAAAGATATCTTGGTGTTCAGGAAATCATTACCGAGGATATGCAATATTGGGTGATGAATGATATCGAGATGAAGCCGGTTGCCGTGGCAAACCCGGAAGAAGCGTATCTGGTAAAATTCAAGAGTGGTAATCCGCCAAGCATGTATCTTTCAACTGAAGGCACGCTTCTCTCCATCAATATGCCGCCGGTAACAATGGATACCCCGGCCGCTAAAATCACGCCGGCTCAAAAGGGTTCTTCAACTCCGACCTACTCGGTATTGACAGAAGAGCAGCTGGCTGCCGGTTCGACAGCGAAAATGGCTGAAATGGCCGCCAAACAGATTTACCGCCTGCGTGAAAGTCGTCTGAATCTTGTTACAGGAGATGTGGATCAGCTTCCGGCAGACGGAGAATCGTTCAAGTTGATCATGAAACAACTGGATGATCAGGAAGCCGTTCTGACAGCGATGTTTTTAGGCACAACACAAAAAGAGAATATTATCAAAACAATCCGGGTGAATCCTGCGACCAAATCAGGCAAAGAGATCCTTTTCCGATTCTCTAAATACTTAGGGGTGGTAGACAATGATAATCTTGCGGGTGTTCCCGTTTATCTGAACGTAAATATCACCGAGGATCTGAGACCGGATAATTCGCCCGAAGCTCAGAAAAAGAAAAAAGACAAAAACAAAGGAGTGGCCTACATCGTACCGGGGAAGGCTGAGCTGACTCTTTCAGCTGAAAACAAAACCTGGAAAAGCCAGGAGTTTTCTATCGCACAGCTGGGAGAAGTGATGCAATTTCCGACCGATATGTTTGACGATAAAAAAGCCCCTGCCAAGGCCGTTTTCGTGCCTGAAACAGGAGCTGTATCACAAATCGTTCAATAAAGATCACTTCCAACAATCCATTTTATCGGCAATTTCCGGAATTGAAGATGCTTTGAAAACAGGGCTCTTGATTCCGGATTTTTTTTGCGCGGTATAATCCTGTAAAGCCAGAATCGCATATTTTCCGAGTATCAGAATCGCTATCAGGTTGATAATTCCCATAATGGCCATCGAAATATCGGCCAGGTTCCAGACCATATTCAAACTTAACAGAGAACCGGCGAAAACCATACCACCTACCCACAGACGATAAAGTGTCATCACCCATTTTTTTTGTGTGAAGAAAAGGATATTCGCCTCGCCGTAGTAATAATTCCCCAAAATGGAAGTAAAAGCGAAGAAAAGGATCGCTATCGAAACGAATGTGCCTCCCAGAGGGCCAATTTCGCTTGATAAAGCTGCTTGGGTAAGCTTGATCCCGTTTAAGCCGGCTACGCTTTGTGGATCGGCAAAAAGAATGATGAAAGCAGTACAACTACAGATAATCAACGTATCGGTAAAAACGCCCAAAGCCTGTATAAAGCCTTGTTTAACCGGGTGAGTGATATTGGCTGTAGCTGCTGCATTGGGAGCGGATCCCAATCCGGCCTCATTCGAAAACAAACCGCGTCGTATCCCCTGCATCAATGCCACGCCGACCCCGCCACCGATAGCCTGATGCCATCCAAATGCATTGCCCACGATCAGCTCGATCACCTCCGGCAAACGGCCGACATTGAAAAGGACGATACCCAGGGCCAGAATAATATATGCCACCGCCATAATGGGAACTACGATACCGGATACCACCGCGATCCGATGGATACCACCGAAAATGATCAACAGGGTCAGTACGGTGAGTACAATACCCATTATCAGCGGACTAAAACCGAAGGATTCCTGAAAAGCATGAGCAATCGTATTAGACTGCACGGAGTTGAAGATCAATCCGAAAGTGATGGTAATACAAATCGCGAAAAGAACGGCCATCCACTGCTTCCCGATTCCTTTCTTGATATAATAGGCAGGTCCCCCAACGAAAGAATCTTTACCCTTCACCTTAAACATCTGTGCCAACGTCGATTCGACAAAGGCAGACACGGCTCCAAGCAGAGCGATTATCCACATCCAGAATACCGCTCCCGGCCCTCCGATAGCAATCGCCGTGGCTACGCCGGCCAGGTTACCTGTCCCGACCCGCGATGCAAGAGAGATACAAAAAGCCTGAAAAGAGGATACCTGATGCTTTCCTGCTCCCCGGGTGGCTCCTTCTCCCAACAGACGGAACATCTCTCCCACTTTGCGAAACTGAACGAAGCGCGTGCGGAAAGAGAACCATATCGCCGTCCCCAACAGCAAAGCAATCATTATATAGGTCCAAATGAAATCATTGATATTGGCTACCCATGTTTCTATAATCGTCATCATCATAATTCGCGTCTGTTTTTATTTATATAAACCTTTCTGTCAATTATCAGTTCATAAAAATAATGAAGGCGAAATGATATTAAAATCATTTCGCCTTCATATATATATTTTTATCTAAATTACTTTGCCTGGTAACGTTTGTTAAGCTCAATCAGAACCTCGTTCGTGATGTCATATTTCGGGTTGGCAATCAAGATATTATCTCCCATCGTGTTGCTGAAAATCATCTCATATTGCTTAACCGCGTTAAACTCTTTCAGAAATTTATGGATCGAATCATTCAGCTGGGCATTCATTTTCTGTTGCTCCATCATCAACTCGTTAGACATACGCTGGCTAAGCTCCTGAAGCTCTGCTTCCTGTTTTTGCAAGCGGCCCGCTTCTTGCTGAGCACGTTGCTCAGAAAGGAACGCATTATTCTTGATTTTATTCTGGAAATCAGCCACTTCTCGCTCAAGAGCTTTCCCTTTTTGATTGATGCTTACGCGTGAATTTTCTTGTTTTCTCAGTAAAGCCTCATTCAAATCTTTAGCATAATTGTAATTAACCAACAAAGAATCGATGTTGATATAAGCGATAGGAAGATTGATCGATGTGTTTTCCGTTCCGGCTGGAGCTACAGTTGCAACCTCTCCCTGTTTTGGGGTACACTGAGCGGTAGTAAATAGAATTAAAAAAGCAGCACAAGCACTTTTAATTGCGTAATAGGTTTTATTCATTTCCTTTGTTTTGATATATTATATTTTATTTCTCATCAATCATATCAAACAGACTTTTTCGCTTCCGGGCTTCACGATCCATCGACTTGGCACATCCGATACCCTGCTTTCTCAAAGCCTTATTGCCCGATATATGCGTCTGCGGAAACCGGCCGCCTCTTACCAGCAATATCTTGATTGCAAGCAATACGACTGCGATTCCCACAATCAATCCTGTGATTAATAATGTTTCCCACATTTCTGTCTATATTTGTAATGCAAATATATATCTTAATCATTGCATCCGTATGAATTTGAGGATTAATTTCCTTTTGAACAATTTTAGAAGCACCTTAATTAACAATTATTACGCATTTTTCCGCGACTATCCCCTCCGAAAATCGTATCTATGTCAGAAAATAATTCTAAACAAGAGAGATTCTTATTAAATTTTTATCATAATATGGAGATTAAAGACTTAGCGCCAAAAGCTATCTGGTATTATTTCGACCAGATCACAAAGGTTCCGCGCCCTTCGAAAAAAGAAGAGAAAATCCGTGTATACCTGAAAGAGTTTGCGGCCGAACACAAACTGGCGTGCAAAGAAGACGAAGTAGGCAATATTCTGATCAGCAAACCGGCTACGGCAGGTATGGAGAATAAAAAACCAATCGTACTGCAATCACACATGGACATGGTTTGTGAAAAAAACAACGATACTGTTCATGACTTTGAAAACGATCCGATTCGGACTTATATCGATGGCGAATGGGTTAAAGCAAAAGGTACGACTCTTGGTGGAGACAATGGGATCGGAATGGCCGCAGAGCTGGCTGTATTGGCAGCCAACGACATCGAGCACGGTCCGGTTGAATGTTTGTTCACTGTAGATGAGGAAACCGGCCTGACAGGTGCATTCGCTTTGAAAGAGGGCTTCTTCACGGCCAAAACCCTATTGAACCTGGATTCAGAAGACGAAGCTGAAATCTTCATCGGTTGTGCAGGTGGCATCGATACGACGTCTACCTTTACATACCGTCCGACCATGGCTCCTGAAAACTTCCAGTATTTCCGGATCGATGTAAAAAATCTAAAAGGCGGCCATTCTGGCGGTGATATTCACGAAGGACGCGGAAATGCCAATAAAATACTGAATCGCTTCCTGTGGGAGACTTCCCGCAAAATGGAAATGGTACTTTGCTCATTCGACGGGGGTAATCTTCGCAACGCGATTCCACGCGAAGCATGGGCTATCATCGGTATTCCGGCAGCTAAGAAAGAGGAGCTTCGCGTAGATCTGAATATCTATACGGCGAATATCGAAGGGGAACTGGGTGCGATCGAACCGAATCTTTATATCGGAATGGAATCGGCTGATCCGCAATCCGTATGCATCGATCGCCAGACGTCAAACAACCTGATGAATGCCCTTTACGCTTGTCCGCACGGAGTGATTGCGATGAGCAAAGACATGCCGGGACTTGTGGAAACGTCAACAAACCTGGCCTCTGTTAAGATGAAGGAAGATCATAAAATCGTTGTAGCTACCAGTCAGCGCAGTTCTATCGAATCGGCGAAATACGACATCGCTCAAATGGTAGAGAGCGTATTCCTGCTTGCCGGAGCTGAGCCGACTCACGGCGACGGATATCCCGGATGGAAACCGGATCTGAATTCGGAAATTATGAAAACTGCCGTTAAAACCTATGAGGAACTATATGGCGTGACGCCGGCTATCAAAGCCATCCACGCCGGTTTAGAGTGTGGTTTGTTCCTGAAAAAATATCCGGGTCTGGATATGATCTCTTTCGGTCCGACTATGAGTGGCGTACATTCACCAGACGAGAAATTGCACATTCCGGCTGTTGAAAAATTCTATAACCACCTGCTGGCTATTTTAAAAGCTTAAATAAACATTCGATTATAGAGGCGTATTTGTCGGCTTGAAAACGGAAAGGGTATCCTGTAAAATCAGGATACCCTTTCTATTTTATGATCAATATTAAAGTCAGACACGCTCCATCGTTATAGCCTCATTCACAATAGAGAGCAACTCTTGCTTGTTGAACGGTTTGGAAACGAACATATCGCATCCGGCATCCATAATCTCTTTGCGATCTGTTTCAAAAGCATAGGCTGTAACAGCTACAATCGGAATCCTGGTATTGAATTCACGAATGATCTGGGCTGCCTCAAGGCCACTGAGACCGGGCATCTTGATATCCATCAGAATCAGATCATAATTCTCTTTTTGAATCATCTCGATCACTTCATCCCCGTCATGGGCCCGATCAAGCTTATAATCTGTGAGAACATTCTCTACCAGCATGTAATTACTATCGATATCTTCTGCAACAAGTATTTTGCTACCGAATGTATTTTTACTACTTGTTTTTTTCTGTTCGGCGATGATACCTGCATCCGGTTCGCAAACATTTCCGGAACCAATACATTCGAGCGGAAAGTAAACAGAGAAAGTAGCCCCCTCTCCATAAACGGACTCAACATGTATCCGGCCCCCCCCCGACTCGGCAATCGCCTTGCTGATTGACAAGCCTAATCCGGTACCAGGCGAATCTGAATCCAGCTTTTCGAATCGATCGAATACTTTGGCACAGTTCTCCGGTGAGATTCCGGGACCGGTATCTTTGACAAAAAGCTTCAGATCGTGCTCCATTATCTGGTAACCGATCGTGATCGATCCCTGATTGGTAAATTTGATCGCATTGCTCAAAAAGTTGTTGATTATCTGACAAATCTTATCCTTATCGAGCTTTACCGGATAATGCGGCTTTTCGCAAGAAGCCCGAAATTCTACACCCGCTGGCATCAAAAGCTCATTCGAAAGCTTCAAATGTTTGAAAAAAGAGGTCAGATCAAATTCGCTGTTTGTAAATTCAACCGATCCCGCTTCAATCTTTGACAGATCCAGAATATCATTTATCAGTTTAAGCAGTATTTCATTGTTCGACATGATTATCTTACCGTATTTTTCCCGATCTGCGGGAGAACAATCGGCAGAAATCAGCAGATCGGAAAAACCAACGATTGCATTTAGGGGTGTACGTATTTCATGACTCATGTTGGCCAGGAATGCCGATTTCAGCTGGTTGGCTGATTCCGCTTTGTTTTTTGCGATGATCAGTTCCTTCTCAAACTGTTTCTGCTGGGTAATATCATAAGTGATCTCTATCAACTCGAGCTCTTTTTCACTATTTTCGATCACCATCATACTGCCATGAAGCCACTTGATATTACCTTCCGGAGTGATAATCTTCTTCTCACCGCTATACACGGTTTCTTTCCGGCAAGAGGCACTGACATAGAATTTCAACAGATCGTAACGTTGATCGGAAGCAACATAATTAAATGATTCACGGAAGTCAAAATCAATTCTGTTTTCTGCGGAAAGATCCAAATTTTTATACCATTGAGGTAAAGCGAACCCTTTTCCCGTCTTTAGATTATATTTAGCATATCCTACTTTGGCCGCATCTCCTACCAGACTAAACAGCTGACGATCCAACACCAACTGATATTCATTATTTTTTTCCTGATCTATATCTATATGTAATCCATAAAGATATGAAAAAGACTGTTTTCCAATCTTTGATTTCTCAAGAATACCCCGACATTCCCACCATTTATAATGACCATTCCCCTCAAAATCGACACGATAAACCACAGAAAACTCCTCTTTATTTTCCGATTTGAGACGTTTTTCAAAGAATTGCTTCATCCGCTCCTTATCAAGAGGATGTATATAGCTGCTATACTTTGATAGAGTATTTACTTCATGAGCAGAAATGCCTAAATTTTCAAAACCTTCGCCGAAAATCAACTCATCGGTATTCATATCGCAAAACCAAGTATAGGCCTTCAATCCATGAAGCGAAATCGTATGCATTTTCTTTTGACGCATTTCTGTCAACACATCGCGAATAAGAAGAATTGCCCCCGAATGATTTGAGTCCGATCCTGAAAAAGCGACAACTTCACCTGCTACATAATGTGATATCCCATTACAAGATATCAAAAACATGGGATTAATATTTTTCGCTGAAATTATTCCTTTACTTACATCAGCAAGAAAGGACTCCATATTATCAATATCTGCGAATTCACATACTGATGTTATCGGCTGACCTATTACTTCGGGACGACTTAATTCAACAAGCTGACAAAATACCTCATTGCATTCGAGAACAAGCATATCGGCGCTTACGGTTACCATGCCCTCTTGTAACAAGGACATCGTATTAGATAATATTTCGGAGCGAAATTTTAATTTTTCTTTCGTTTGTCTTAAAATGTTTTCCCGTAAAAGAGACGCTTTTAGCCGGCGTTGACGATGCCAATATAAAAACGCAAAAATCAAACAAATCAAACTTAATATAACACATATTGTTTGGATCAGTCTTTTTTGGATTCTATATTCTTGCAAGGAGGATTTTTCCCAATTGATTAAACGAGCCTTTGGTGCTATTTCACCAAATGAGATTCCCCAGCGATTCATTACTTTTTGATTAAATACTTGTTTGCTATGAATGAATTCCACTGGGATTGAGGCAACAGATTTGCCTTTCAGCAAGTCTATTACTTTATGTGCGGCCACGACGCCATAAGATTTGGGAGACACAACATCACCTCCAACAAATCCATCTCTGACATAATTATCGACAACAGAAAAAATAGGTACTGTTGAAGATTTTGCCAAAATAGGGTAGAAATATTCTGGATTATGATAATGATGCGTATCATCTTCATACCAATCACTGAAGATAACAAACGAATTTGCAGGAAGCTCTGTCGCTTTATTCAAAAATTGATTTGAACTAAGCGCGTCCACTCCGTACTCAATATCTATTTCATTTTCATATTTAGCGAGCTGACGTCTTGCCTCATTCATATAATATTTACCCCGGGAGCTCTTATCTCCCCAGATATAAACCTTATCTGCATCGGGCAACGTCTTACGAGCAAAGTTAAACGTCTTTTCAAAAGGTATCTCAGCTACAGCTCCCGTTATAAGAGAACTACTATCAATCGAATTTGTAAAATCATATTCAGATACGAGAATCAGCGGGATGTGCGCACGCTCTTCTGCTGTAAAAGAGAGCATGGTCTCTACCGCACCGTAATCGACTGCGACAAAGACATCTATTATTTCATTCACACCGTCAAGATATGACTGGACTACCTTTTTACGAGCCTGCTTACTCATCAGACTATTTGCATCCAGGTAGATATTCCGCATGTTCACAAGATAACCGGATTTGCGCAAATGCAATCCTAATTCGCTGCGGACACGACGTGTCCACTCATTATTATCATTGAAAGAGGTTACGAGATATACTGTTTTTTCCTGTTTTTGTAAATATGTATCCAGTTCATTGGCTATTCCCGGTCTGATAAAAAGCAATAGGAAGACAACGTTTAATATAAAGTATCGTGTCATACTTGAGTATCGGGCAATGGACAATTATTAATTATGATGTAAAAATATATAATTATACTATGCAGACTGTTTAATTTAGTTATAATCTTACGAAAAAAGTATCTTTTCCGACTAAATGACCAAAAATCATCATTTAAAACGCGAAAAGAATCCTTTAAAAGCAGTGCAAAGGAAACAAAATAATAAAGAGACACCTATTTTTTGTTTATTTTAAAGAACACAGCAATAGTATTTACTAAAAAAATAATTCCAAAACAATAAAACTGTAAATTAGACAGCTTAACAATAAGCCGTCACTTTTTCCGTTTTATCTTTGATTCGGAATACCCATAACTTATATTTTAGCATGCGATTTACATCATCTGTTTTTATATTTTGTTTAATCATATCGATGTTTACCGGTTGTCTGGAAGAAGACTTCACGACCAACCCTGATCACCAACTTACCTTTTCGAAAGATTCGGTCCGCTTCGATACGGTTTTTACGACCATCGGCTCATCGACCTCCCGGCTGATGGTTTACAACTCTCATCAAAAGGCCATACGCATTGATGAGATCACCCTGATGAATGCCGACAAATCCGGCTTTCAAATCAATGTTGACGGAATGAAGGGCAATCATTTCGAAGGAATTGAGATTAGTCGCAATGATTCTCTCTATATTTTTATTGAAGTGACCGTAGCGCCAACCACACAGAACGAACCCAAACGCACCGAAGACATCATTCAATTCCGATACAACGACTCGAGGCAGCAGATCATACTGGAAGCATACGGACAGGATGCAGTTATGTGGCGGGGCAAGACGATTGACTATGATACGGTATTAAGTGCTCAAAAGCCGTTCCTGATTTATGATTCGCTTAAAATCGGTCATGGAGTCCATCTGCGGTTGGAAGCAGGCACCCGCTTATTCTTTCACGACAGGGCTAAGATGCTGGTAGATGGAAGTGTATCGGCAGAAGGTACGATCGGGCGCCCTGTCATCCTGCGCGGCGACCGCACAGACAAGCTTTTTCATAACCTCGCCTACGACCAGATGGCCGGCCAGTGGGGCGGCATCAGAATAGGAAAAGAAAGTTTCGGTAATAAAATGACGCATACGCATATCCGTGGGACTTCCTTCGGCATCGTAGCGGATTCAAGCCATTCTGATGTGGAAAAACTAAGGCTTGAATCATGCATTCTAAAAAACTCGAAAAATGAATTGCTGAAAGCGACCAATGCGGCCATCGAGGCTGATAACTGCGAGTTTTCGAATGCAGAAGGGGCTCTTGTGCATTTTACCGGTGGCAAATACCGTTTTACACACTGTACGCTTGTCAATCTCTATCCTTTCGCCGTTATCAGCGAAGCAAGCGTTTATCTTTCGAATCATATTAGGAGGGGTTCCGGAGATATCACATCCGTTCCTCTGGAGAAAGCGGATTTCAACAACTGCATCATCTGGGGAAAAGGTTCGGTGGAGGTGAATCTTGACGAGTATCAGAAGGCCGGAAACGAAACATCCTTCGCACATCGTTTCGACCATTGCCTGATCAAAGCGAAAGGCGAAGATGACGAAAATTTCATCAATACCATTTGGAATGAAGATCCGCATTTTTTGGAAAGCGGCAAGACCGATTATCTGTTCGATTTTCGGATAGACTCACTTTCTCCGGCCAGGAATGCCGGAAACGCAGCATACGCTTCTGAGTTTCCAACCGACCTGCAGGGAAACGGACGTAATCCGGATGACACGGATATCGGTGCTTATCAGTGGACCGAAACGGCAAAATAAAGACACATAACAATAAACCAACTCATTATAAAATTGTTAAGGGATAAAAACACGATCATATGTATCGCTTTTTATCCCTTATACTTTTTGGTTTGCTATATTTTATAGCCACACAGGAATGCTTCTCTCAACATCCTATGCGGGTTATTTTCTACAACACAG
>JBOFCW010000102.1:0-2385 GCA_051646395.1 Bacteroidales bacterium | reverse complement strand
GTTTGACTTCGCTCGTTTACCCGTTGAAAGTGGTTCGTCAGTCGATCCGAATGGACTGGCCATTCATGATGCTGGCCACATTGCTATTCACTTGGGCTGCATCGACCGGTTTGATCGGTCGCACAGAAGGCATTTTGGCTTTTCTGCTTCTGGTAGGCTATACGGCTTGGCAGATTTATGATTCACGCAAACAACATCAACCCGAAGAAGAAACAGTAGAAAAACCGGATCCGATCTGGCTGGCGGCAATTTTCATCATCGGTTCTTGTCTGGGATTAGCTTATGGTGCGGATTTCCTGATTCAGGGGGCTTCCTCGATCGCTCATTCGTTTGGAATAAGTGAACGAATCATCGGAGTTACCATCGTTGCCTTCGGCACAAGTCTTCCGGAACTGGCAGCTTCGCTATCCGCCGCATTCAAAAAACAAACAGATATCGCGATCGGGAACATTATCGGTTCTAACCTGTTTAATATACTCTCGGTAGTAGGTATGACGGCGATTATCC
Organism: Bacteroidales bacterium; assembly: GCA_051646395.1. Taxonomy (GTDB): domain Bacteria; phylum Bacteroidota; class Bacteroidia; order Bacteroidales; family JAUNSR01; genus JAUNSR01. Next base: position 1,878 of record JBOFCW010000102.1, on the reverse strand, counting down.
GCCCCATTCCGGTAAACTGGGACTCATTCCGACCTGATTTTTTATGGATGTGTGGAATTGCATTTTTATTGCTGATCATGGTACTTCCTCTTAAAAATCTCAGATCAATCACTGAGGCATCATTTTTCAACCGTGTGAAATCACTGTCAGAAGGCGGAAAACTTGGAAGAGCAGGCGGAATTGTATTCGTTGTAATTTATATTTTTTATATTTACACCTTACTCATCAACGGATAAATAAATTCGTCGGCACTCATCATCGGTGAGACAAAATTGACTCAGGTATGAAAAAACAAGATTTAGACAAACGATATATGCGTATGGCTGCCATCTGGGCAGAAAACTCGTATTGTGAAAGGCGCCGGGTCGGTGCGCTTTTGGTAAAAGACAAGATGATTATTTCGGATGGTTATAATGGAACACCGGCCGGCTTTGAAAATTGCTGTGAAGACCCTGACGGGCGTACTTACCCCTATGTACTTCATGCGGAGGCAAATGCAATAACCAAGGTTGCCAAATCGAATAACAGCAGTGAAGGAGCTACGATGTATGTTACTTCTTCGCCTTGTATCGAGTGTGCAAAACTGATCATCCAGTCAGGAATCGCTCGTGTGGTTTATGCCGAGAGTTACCGGCTTGACGACGGAGTAAAGCTTTTACAAAAAGCAGGAATCGAAGTTGAATTTATAGATATAAACGAATAAAATATCATGAGCAGTAACAAAGGAAAATATATCTGGATGCCATTGCTGTTGGCAATAGCTATGATTACAGGTATTTATATTGGTAAGGTTGTGAGTCAGGATCCTATCGGAAAAGCGCTTCAGGGTTTACAACGACGACAGACAAGCAAAATCGATTTGTTGTTGAATACGATCCAGAATCAGTATGTCGATTCGGTCAATATGGAAAAATTAGTTGAAGATGCGATTCCTACCATCGTCAATGAGCTTGATCCGCATTCGGTTTACATCCCGGCTAAAGATCTGGAAGCCACGAATGAAGAGCTCGAAGGCAGTTTCAGCGGAATCGGGGTCTCATTCAACATTCAAAACGATACCGTAATGGTAATCAGCGTAATATCCGGAGGCCCTTCAGAAAAAATAGGTCTGATGGCGGGCGACCGAATCGTACAGATCAACGACTCGGCATTTACAGGTAAAGACGTAACCAACGAACGGGTTATGAAAACATTGCGCGGACCAAAAGATTCGAAAGTCAAAGTAGGTGTCAGACGTAATACGGCAAAAGAAATCCTTTCATTCGATATTACCCGCGGGGACATTCCTGTTAATAGTGTTGATGCTGCCTATCTGATTAACGATAATACTGGATATATTAAAATCAGCAAATTCGGACGGACAACTTACAACGAATTTGTCGGTGCTCTTGCCAAACTTAACAAAGAGGGCGCAAAAGAATACATCATCGACCTACGGGGTAATTCGGGCGGATATATGGATATGGCTATCAACATGGTCAACGAATTTCTGCCCAAAGATCAATTGATCGTTTATACCGAAGGAAATACACTGCCACGTAATGATGCTTTTTCAAATGGAACAGGCGCATTTCAGAATTCTCCTATCGTGGTGCTTATCGATGAATGGTCTGCTTCTGCAAGCGAAATCTTTGCGGGTGCCATTCAGGATAATGACCGTGGTACGATCGTCGGTCGCCGTTCTTTCGGAAAAGGATTGGTTCAACAACAAATTCCGTTCAGCGACGGATCAGCCCTTCGCCTGACGATTGCCCGTTATTATACGCCTGCAGGACGAAGCATACAGAAAGAATATAAAATGGGGAAAGATGAAGATTACAGCATGGATATCCTGAATCGTTATTCTCATGGCGAATTCTATTCGAAAGACAGTATTCA
>JBOFCW010000086.1:0-2663 GCA_051646395.1 Bacteroidales bacterium | reverse complement strand
CTATACAAACCGGGATATCAGTCGATGTTTTGGATGCTCCGACAGCTGCGTAAAAAATACTTTCATTGGTGAAGAACGGATTCAGGTAGGTATTTAGCCCTTTTGCACTTTCTCTTTCTGAAAGAACAAGTGAGTCCTTGCAATAAAAACATTTGCCGGCGTGCAAGCGGACAAAGCTCTCGTATAATCCGGCCTCGAAAGCCGGAGAAAAAACCGGTGAAACGATTGGGTCAGTGTCTAAGAGATGGACCCCGTCTGTGTCGATGTCGAACAATTCAAGGATGGCGCCTCCCTCGCTATTAATCCATTCGTTGACGACCTTGTCTGTGGCTACCGATTCGTTGATCGAAAAATAAGGGATCTGCAGATTCTGTGCCGCATCCTGATATGACAAAGTCTGAAGTTTTGAGTGATTGTGGGTGCTTCTCTGATTGATGATGCATAGCTTAATCGGATATTCCATATTGGTAAGCGGCATCAGACTGCTGAGTTCGTCATACAAACGGCCGGCATCGAGTATGACGATTGCCGGTTGTTTCGAATTACCTCCGTTTAAGCCCACTGCTTCAAAAATTGCTCCACCTTGTTTCAAAAGTATATGTGGGAATTCAAATCCGGATTTGAATTTTGGTTTAAGCAGGAAGTTGGTCATGAGATAGGAATGGTAGCCGTATGAACAAATTACCATATCTCTGGTCAGTTGATCTTCGAGTGCTTTTATAAACGCCGATAGGTTGGAAGAGTCCTGTTTAATGCTGTCTTGTAGCGACTCTTTGTTTTTTTTGTATTGTTCTGTATATCTGACGGCAAATGCGTCGTTATTTTTCTTCTCCAGTAACGGAAGCAGTTTTTGAAGAGAAGCTTTGATATCACCCCGATAGATTCGTGTACGTTTCGTTGCATCGATTCCACTGAGATGATAGGGTGTAAGCTGAATGATTTTCGGATGCGAGGGGAACAGATCGAAATCCTTATCGGAATAGTCAAGCAACAAAATCAAATCCGTATCCCGTATGGCGTCCACTGCGCTCCTTTCACTCCATTTTCCATAAATACCTGCCTCATAGGATATATTACCCTGGATCGCTTTGCGTATGGATGGAGCATAAACGAGAGGGCTCTTCAGCAATTCTGTCAATTGTTGTAGCTCGCTGATACTATCTTCACATTGTTTGCCACAGAATATGGTGATCCGATCTGTCTGGTTTATCAATTCGGCAAGATCTTTGATAACGTCATCCGGAGGAATGGTGACCTGTGTGGTACGGTGTACTTTGTAGCGCCAGCATTTTTCGTAAGAGCTTGAGTTGAGGCTGCGGTCGATCAATAAGACCGATACGCATTTTTGCGAGATGGCATATTGCAAGGAGGAGGCTATGCGCGAATCTACCCTGGATGGTTCTGTCACACTGCGAACAAAGAAATTCGAGGCACCGAGGAGGGTCAGAAACTTGTTTTCGGGCAAGGTATTGGGTTCGTCGACAAAGCAGATTACAAACAATGGGATGCGCGCATCATTGATCGAATGAAGTGCATGAAACGATTCTAATAAAGCGGATGCGGATGGAAAAACACAGATTCCGGCATTTTCCATTGATAAACCGTTTGCCGCAGCGGATACCGCAATCCGTTTCGGATCGTGCAGGATGTGCAGTTTAGGCAACGAAGAGTCATTCCAGTAAAAATAATTACTGCTGTCTGCATCCAAAACCCAGATATGATCTATACCTGAGTTTCTGCATTCAGTTCCGATAACTGCAGGTAAACTATACTTCATGTGTAATTAATTCATTTTAAATGGACATGACTGTCCGGATAAACTAGTTACAGTAGAACATGGGGTTTGAAATGAATGTTCAAGGCAAAGGGGAAGTATAAATAAAAAAAGCCTGAAGATTTCTCTTCAGGCTTTCTGTTTGTGATCCGCCTGGGGCTCGAACCCAGGACCCCAACATTAAAAGTGTTGTGCTCTACCTGCTGAGCTAGCGAATCAACGGTTGATCCTTTCGTTACGGGAAAGGTAGTTTACTTCGTTTCGGAAGTCTCCTTTCGGAGAATTTTGTGATCCGCCTGGGGCTCGAACCCAGGACCCCAACATTAAAAGTGTTGTGCTCTACCTGCTGAGCTAGCGAATCATCAATGTTTCTCTTCGTGTTGAAGAGTAGTGCTTTCCTTCAAAAGCGTTGCAAAGGTATGGATTAATTTCATATCTCCAAATTTTTATTTCTGGTAAAATTGCATCTAATTTGTTAATGTATTGATGTGTAGAGAAGTAAGATTTGAAAATAATTTCAATTTAATATAATAAAAGAGGATATAGTAAATTTTTTTAGCTAAAAAGAGTCGGGGATTGTTTCATTTTGAATTTTTGCATTTGCTAATTATCGTCCTTTATTTCTGTTTGGTCGGTTGCTCGGGAAGATATATGAAGCATTTTTTTTCGCGGTTCATACAATTGGTCCTCCGCTGAAGACTCACGTGTCCTCCGCAGAGGACGCGTGAGTTCTCCGCGGAGGACACGTGAGTCTTCAGCAGGGGGGCAGTTCCGCGATCGGTAAATAAATTTCCGATTCAAGTCCTGTTGTATTATCTTTGTGTCGTTCCCTCGAAATTTATTAATACTATACTATACAATGGCAGACGATAAGAAAATTATCTTTTCG
>JBOFCW010000085.1:0-4247 GCA_051646395.1 Bacteroidales bacterium | reverse complement strand
ATTCGCAGGATTCACACCAGCATAGCGTACCACGTAGAACTCTCCATATGGATGACCCACTTTCAGTTTCATACCCGCACTTGACAAATCGTATTCGTCCTGTCCGTTATAAAGCTCTTTGATCTCATTCATATTGTATGAGAAATTCGCATTCACATTCCAAACGAAATGGCGGTTGCTGATGATATCATAGTTCACATCTACTTCCACACCACGGTTCACAATCGCACCGATGTTATCCCAACGGAAACCTCCGTTACCATTTACGTGAGAAACCGGAACTTCCATCAACATATCTGTCGTTTTCTTATTATAGAACTCAACACTTGTGTTCAGGCGATTGAAGAAACCGAGTTTCAACCCAACGTTCGTTGTCATGGTTGTTTCCCAAGTCAGGTTCTCGTTTCCTTTTTCCCAAGGAGCGATACCCGGACGACCATCATACTGTGCTCCGGAAGCAACCAGTGCAAGGTGATCGTAATTTGGAATCGAAGAGTTACCCGAAGTACCCACACTAAACGAAAGCTGTGCGTTTGTCAGCCAAGTCAAATCCGACAAAAATGCCTCCTGACGTGCATCCCACATCGTACCCAACGACCAGAACGTACCCCAACGAGAATTTTTACCGAATTTCGAAGAAGCCTCGCGACGAATCGACAAATCAGCGTAATATTTGTTTTCGAAGTTGTATTCACCACGAGCAAAAACCGAAAGATAAGTCGAAGCGGCATACAGATCATCCCATGATGTAACAGCAGTTCCTGCCGCCATAGACAACAGTTTATCGTTTGTCTGACCGATTGCTGTAGCTGAGAAAGCATCCGACTCATTGCGGATCATCTCCTGCCCGATCATCGCGATGATATTGTGCTGACCGTTGATTGACTTCATGTAGTTGGCCGTATTCGACCATGTCAGATTCGTTGAGCGAGAGAACGATCGACCCACACTACCTGAACCGTAATTCGGCAGGTAAGACGGAGTAGACATCATATTCACGCGGCGATCCATAAAGTCAACACCTCCTACCGAACGGATTACCAAATCCTCGAAAGGACGCAATTCAACGAAAGCAGATGCAATCAGCTTCGCTTTATTTACCGTACGCGGATTATTTTCATACCATTCAAGCGGGTTCTGATTGGTACCTAACCAGGTTCCATCTCCCAAAGAAGCGATCGAGCCATCTTTTTTATATGGATCCCAGTAAGGAAGCATGAAACGAGAAGCCGAAATCGGAGTTACAGTAGTATATGATCCAGCATCTGCTTCTTCCATATCTTCATATGAAAAGGCTGTATTCGTTCCGATTTTGAACCAGTTCGTTACGCGTGCCTCTAAGTTCGTACGCACAGCGTAACGTTTGAAGTCCGATCCAAGCGCAATACCCTGCTGATCATAAACGGAACCTGAAACGAAATAATTGAATTTATCCGAAGCTCCCGATGCGTTCAGTTCGTAATTGCTAAATGGTGAGTTATTATTGAAAACAACATCTCTCCAGTTGATATTAGTGCGCTCTAAAGCTTCTCTATCATAAGTTCCCGGAACACGCAAGCCAATCTGCTCTTCGTAATCCAGACGCTCAGATGTATTCATCTGCGACCAGTTACCGTAAGCCAGGTTAGACCATCCGTATTGAGCACGAAAATTAATTTTACCTTTATCGCCTACTTTCCCTCGTTTTGTCGTGATAACAATCACCCCGTTAGCCGCACGCGCACCATAAATAGATGTTGATGAAGCATCCTTCAATACCGAGATATTGTCGATATCATTCGGATTGATTGCAGAGAAATCACTTGCTGAAATCGCAATACCATCGAGAATAAACAATGGCGTAGTTCCTGCATTGATCGAGTTCACACCACGAATCTTAAACGAAGCCGGCGCACTCGGTTCACCACTGTTAGACAAAACCTCAAGTCCGGTCGCTTTTCCCTGAAGCGCCTGATCAAAACTGGCTACGGGTGTATTTTCGAAAGCATCTGATTTAATGACACCAACCGAACCCGAAACAGTTCCTTTCTTACGTACACCGTAAGCCACAACGACAACTTCATCCAGTTTTTGTGTATCTTCTTCCAAAACCACATTCAACGTAGTTTGAGAAGAAACAGTTATCTCTTTTGGCTCGAAACCAATATAACTGAATACAAGCGTACTCCCTTTTGGTGCATTGATGGTATAATTACCATCCCAGTCTGCAACAGTTCCCTGCGTTGTCCCTTTTACTATTACGTTCACTCCGGGAATTGTCATGCCTGTCGCATCTTTAACAACTCCTTTGATTGAAACTGTAGCTCCGGACTGTACCTGTGCAGTCATCGCACTCGCTGCGAACTCCCCACGCTCGGATGCTGATATATTTCCGGCGATCAAAGGCAATGTCATCATCATCACACCCGTTTTGAGCTTCGATTCAAACAAGCCATTGGCAGGAAACAAATCAAATCGTTTCTTTTTCATGCATTTGTCTCAATTTAATTAATGGATATTTCAAATTATAATCTTAAGCATACGCAAAGACTCCGGTTCACCCGTTATACGGATAACCAGCAGCTAATAAATCGGGAGGAATAAAAGAATATGAACTTCTGTTGTAAGACACAATACAGGCCATTAAGCAACACGCAAACAACGCATTAACGCAAACAAACAAATGAATCAAAAATTTACTTCTAATTAGAATCCCGGAAAATAAGTAAGCAAAATGTTTTCTACTTTCAATTTATAACTGCAAACAAAAATCTACCGATTGCTATTGTATAGCTTTCATTATTTCTATCAAATATACAAAAAACATCCCTTAAACCATTATACTCTTTTAATGCCGTGTTGTAATTCTTAATAGCCAAGTCTCCGAATGCATAAAAATACCTTTAACTCGTGAATAACATATTGTTTTTAGTTAAATCACATACCGGTTCAAAAAACCTTGTTTTTAATCAATTACATACTCAAAAAGGCATTTATTGTAACATTTTGCACTTTATAAGAATAAAATCGATCCTATTTTCAGCGTTTACATGCACTTTCCGAGCATTCACAACTAGTAACAAAAACAACTTAATTTAACTTTAATCTGATTCTTTTGGCTATTATTCTGCCTTCATCAAGCCTCTTTACGAAAGAAGCAAAAGGAATACCTCATGCCTGCACTTACAAATTATAATTTGAAAATATTAAACGGCAAGAAAGACGATTTTATTACATTTGCATACGAAAATCGATATTAATTCATACAAGAATATGACTCCAATAGACCGTCTTTATAATCTATATCTTCAACATCCAGTTGTTACGACAGATACCCGCAATTGTCCGGCTGGATCATTGTTTTTTGCGCTAAAAGGGGAAAAATTCAATGCCAATGAATTCGCCGCCTCAGCATTACAAAACGGGGCATCCTATGCCGTGATCGATCAACCGGAATTTGCTTCCGACCAACGCTATATCGTAGTGGAGAATGTTTTGGAAACGCTGCAGCAACTCGCCGCACATCACCGTTCCCTGCTGAATATTCCAATCATTGGAATCACCGGTACAAATGGAAAAACCACAACCAAAGAACTGACTCATGCCGTCCTTTCCACCCGTTATAACACACTTGCAACCGAAGGCAATCTAAACAATCACATCGGCGTACCTCTTACATTACTTAAGATTCGTCCTTCTCATGAAATAGCGATTATCGAGATGGGAGCCAATCATCCGGGAGAAATCGATTTTTTGTGTAATATAGCTAAACCAGACTTCGGACTTATCACCAATGTAGGCAAAGCCCATCTGGAGGGATTCGGATCTTTCGAGGGAATTATCAAAACCAAAACAGAACTATATGCTTCGCTGCGAAAAACAGACGGAACCGTTTTCATCCATTCAGAAAATACGTTTCTGACACCTTATACTGTTGGTATGAAGACAATCCCTTATAGCACCGAATGCAAAGACCGCCATCCACACGATGCTCCGGTTACTACCTGCGGTTGTCTGGACTCCTGCAACCCGTGCGTATCATTTCTTCTTCAAGTACAAGATGAAAAAATTCGAATCCAAACCAATTTAATCGGCAGTTATAACCTGATGAATCTGGTAGCCGCCGCTGCAATCGGAAATCATTTTCAGATCCCGGAGGAAGCCATTGCCGCAGCACTAACCGCATATGAACCGGCCAACAAACGCTCCCAGCTGATTCAAACAAAAAACAACACCCTGATTCTTGATGCTTACAATGCCAATCCGAC
>JBOFCW010000081.1:0-4182 GCA_051646395.1 Bacteroidales bacterium | reverse complement strand
TTGAGAAATAAACTCCTTGTTTAAGATCTCTTTCGGTAGTACTGTCATAATCGGTCGTTTTAATTGTTATAAAAAATAAATAGCAGAGTAAGTTCATTACCCTGCTATTATTCATTTACACAATATTTTAGACAGTCCCGCTATTTGTTTTTATAACAATGAAATCGCCAGATCTTACCTAAAGCTGAGATACCCGACAAGGAATAAAAATAAAATCTATACAGAATTCGGGCTATAGTCTCAATTTACTCTCTATACTATATAAAAAATGTGGTTTTTGGTTTTATAATTTTACTTTTTTTGATTTTCCCTTTGTGCTCTCATTGTGCATCCGGTCGAGGGCAGTTACTACATATTCGTATTTTGTTTCACCATCATCAAATGGCAATAAATAATAGGTGTTTCGGGTAGTTCCAATAAGATTGACGCTTTTTGAAAGATCTTTTTTCTCTCCTTTCTTAAATCGATAAATGGCAAAATAGATTTGTTTTTGGAATTCATCATCTGTATCTCTTCTTCTCCATTGTAGCTCATACCCATTTGCTGTCCAGCGAGTTCTTAGCTTTTTGACTTCTTTCGGAGCTTTATCATCAATTGATGTATAAGCCGGTATAAGTGCTGGATGAGCATGATATTTCTGATGAAGAACCGTTGCTATCTGTTTTTCATTTTCATTGATCTGGTATCCATACCAGAAACAGTTACCGGAAATAGCAGTTAAGCGACGTGCCAGATCCATTTTTTGAGAGAAATGATGGTCTGAAACACTTAGAGCCTGATTTTGGTCAAGCGATCTGGAAATGCTCTGGCCGATATACATATGTGAATTATTAGCATGATCATTCCACCACTTAACGAGTGTTTTGTAATCTGCCTGTTTGTGTCCTATCTCCCAATAAAGCTGAGGTATAACGTAATCGATCCATCCCTGATTGCTCCAGAAAAGGATGTCGGCGTATAGATCATCGAAGTTTTGCAAACCGTTCGTAAGGCTTCCATCCGGGTCGTTATGGTGATTGCGATAGATACCGAAAGGGCTAATGCCGAAGCGAACCCATGGTTTTATCTGAATAATGTCTTCTCGAATGGATTTAATCAGAATATTGATGTTTTGTCTTCGCCAGTCTTCTCTTTGATTGCTTTTGAAATTCATCTTTTTATGATAAGTCAGAAAGCTGTTATCATCCGAAAAACTTTGTCCCTTTGCCGGATATGGATAAAAATAATCATCGAAATGAATTGCATCCACATCATAACGGGTAACGATATCTTTGATTACTTCACGTACATATTTTCGTGTTTGCGGATATCCGGGATCAAAAAAAAGTTTACCGTCATATTCGACAAACCATTCCGGATGTTGGTGAAAAATGTGGTTCGGAGCCAGTTTCTCCTTTGAGTTTGTGGCAACACGATAAGGGTTTAGCCATGCATGGAACTCCATGTTCCGTTTGTGACATTCTTTAATGAGAAAATCCGCCGGATCCCATTCCTGAGCAGGAGCATTCCCTTGCTTTCCGGTAAACCACTTACTCCATGGTTCGATTTGAGAGTTGTAGAAAGCATCGGCAGAAGGACGCATCTGAAAGATGATCGCGTTGATGCCGGCATATTGTAGGCCATCCAGTAATTCGCAGAAATACTGCTTCATCTGTTTTTGAGACATTCCTGCATATTGAGCCTGATAGATGGTTTGTATCCAGGTTCCGCGAAACTCTCTTTTGGGTGCAGAATCAGCATGAACTGAGGATAACGAAATTAATAACAGGATAAGGGTGACAAAATGAGCAAACTTCATGATTTCTGAATTATTCTAAGCATATATTTATAACCTCAAATATAGAATATTTCTCCATTGGGAACAAAAAAGAGATAAATCCATTTTCCAGAAGGAATAAAAATTAAATTTACAAATCATTTAAATATTTATGCCATGATATTAATCGCAGATAGTGGATCTTCCAAAACGGAGTGGTGTTTGTGTGGGGAACATTCTATTCCGACAAAAATATACACCAAAGGGATTAATCCTTTTTATATGTCTGAAAAGGAGATTTCTGATTCATTTGGTTTAGATCTTTTGCCTCAATTAGAAAATCATCAGATTGATCAGATCTTTTTTTATGGTGCCGGATGCTCATTTCCCGAAAAAAACAGATTCATTGAAAATGCATTCAAAATATATTTTCCGGAAACCATAATTTCAGTCAAAAGTGATTTGTATGCTGCATGTCATGGTTTATTTGGAGAACGAAAAGGGGTTGCTTGTATTTTAGGTACGGGTTCGAATTCCTGTTTTTATGATGGTAAAGAAATCATAGCGAATATTTCTCCATTGGGATATGTATTGGGAGATGAAGGAAGTGGGGCACATCTTGGAAAACGTTTGGTTTCTGATATGTTAAAGAATCAGTTACCGGCAGATTTAAAAAAACAATTTTTTGATGAGTTTGAGACTTCACCACAGGAGATTCTCGAACAGGTTTATTGCAAGCCATTTCCGAATCGTTATTTAGCAAATTTATCTCGATTTTTGATTAATCATGTGGAAGAACCAGAATGTTATGATTTGATACATGATTGTTTTCGAGATTTTTTCGAAAGAAATATCCTGCAGTATGATTTTATAGAGGAGCATCCGGTTAATTTTGTGGGCTCGATAGCATATCATTACCGTGACATTCTTGAACGGGTTGTTAGTGAATTTGGCTTATTTACAGAGCAGATTGAAAAAACGCCGATGGACGGTCTGATAAAGTATCATCGTATGCATTATTAAATAATTAAAAATGGCTTTTGAGAAAATAACCGAGCAAAGTTCCCTTTATGAGGGTCTTGAAAATAAAACAACAAGAGAACTTTTGATGGACATCAACCGCGAAGATCAGAAAGTTCCGGAAGCAGTAGGTAAATGTATCCCACAGATAGAACGATTGGTAAACGGAATCGTCGAGAGAATGAAAAAGGGGGGACGTTTATTTTATATGGGGGCTGGTACAAGTGGTCGTCTGGGTGTATTGGATGCATCGGAAATCCCTCCTACATTCGGATTACCTAATACTTTCGTAATCGGTTTGATAGCCGGAGGTGAAAAAGCTCTTCGTAATCCGGTTGAGGCAGCAGAAGATAATCTGAATAAAGGCTGGCTTGAGCTGCAGGAACATCACGTCTCCGACAAAGATACGGTTGTGGGTATTGCAGCCTCTGGCACTACTCCTTATGTAATAGGGGCACTGCGTAAATGTCGGGAGTCAGGGATTTTTACTGCTGCTATTTCTTGCAACCCAGATTCACCAATGGCTCTGGAAGCGGATATCGCAATTGAACCTATTGTCGGACCTGAGTTTGTGACAGGAAGTACGCGTATGAAGTCGGGTACTGCCCAAAAGTTGATTCTGAATATGATTTCTACTTCAGTGATGATTAAATTAGGAAGAGTTAAAGGTAACCGGATGGTAAATATGCAACTAAGTAACGCCAAGTTGGTTGAAAGGGGAACACTTATGATCATGGATGAATTGGGACTTGATTACGAAATCGCAAAATCATTGTTACAGATGCATGGTTCGGTACAAAATGTGGTGGATAATTATATGATAACAAATGACTGATTCCGTACACAGGCGAATGAAAAAGTCATTGTTTGCTCATGGCCACCTAGGGGCTGTTACTCTTTATAATTTATTCTTCGATGGGAATAATATTGATAGCGAGAATTTCTTCGTCAAGGATAATTAATCGTATGCGTCCAGAAAATTCAGCTTTTTTTATTAGCTGGAAAGAAGCGTTTCTTTGGCTTTCGATATCGGGGATGGCAAAAGTACATGTAGCTTCCAGTTCTATTGGAATAAGATCGATTTCATCATAAAAATCGCCACTGAATAATATTTTATGATCACTTATTTCTGCATATTGTTCGGTTTCATAGGGATAACCGTTTTGAGTTAATTCATAACAACCGTTCAGTCGGAAATTTAGAAAGGGATGATGATATAATTTTATTGCAATATGAGAATGTGTTTTCATAATTATTTGATTGTGCATTTTAATGATCCATGTCATTTTGTTTTCAGGATGAAAATGATACTGGTCTGCTATCGAAGGTTTAGTTCCTCCTTTTATGATTATTGGAGGTTAATCTAATTATTCGGAACAACGACAGATTTGACAATGGATAATAAA
>JBOFCW010000054.1:0-20920 GCA_051646395.1 Bacteroidales bacterium | reverse complement strand
GATTAACTATGCTTCCGATCCGACTCAGGCTACGCTGGTTCTGTATGCACCCGGAAAAATGTCGGCATTCGTAATCGGGGATTTCAGCGACTGGACCCAACAAAACAAATACCAGATGAAACGCGACGGCGATTATTGGTGGATTACACTCACGGATCTGACTCCGGGCAAGGAGTACGGATTCCAGTATATTGTAAATACGATTGGAGGTTCTCCGGTTTATACCGGTGACCCGTATGCGGAAAAAATACTTCATGAACTCGACCGGCACATCCCTGTATCAACTTATCCAGAACTGAAGCCTTATCCGGTTGGCAAAGCGAATGGACCTGTTTCTGTTTTACAAACCTTGCAGTCTGATTACGATTGGCAGATCAACGACTTTAAGGTCAAAAACAAAGGCTCACTAACGATCTATGAACTATTGATCCGTGATTTCACGGCAACGTCGGATTTGGTCGGTGTAATGGAAAAACTCGATTACCTGCAAGGTTTGGGAGTTAATGCGATCGAACTGATGCCTTGTCAGGAATTCTCGGGCAATGATAGCTGGGGATACAATCCGATCTATTATTTCGCTATGGATAAGGCATACGGAACCCAAAACATGTACAAAGCCTTCATAGACGAATGTCATCGCCGTGGCATCGCCGTTTTGCTTGACGTTGTTTACAATCAGGCAGACCAGGATATGCCGTTTGTCAAACTATATTTCGACGGCAATAACCCGTCTGCGGATAATCCGTGGTTTAATGTCAGCGCCCCTCATCCTTATTCGGTATTTTACGATTTTAACCACGAATCGGTTCATACGCGTAATTTCGTAAAAAGAAATCTGAAATTCCTGCTTGAGGAATATAAGTTCGACGGATTTCGGTTCGATCTGACAAAGGGTTTCACCAACAAACCGTCGGGTGAATCGACAGCATCGGCGTATGACGAATCACGCATCCGCATCTTGAAAGATTACAACAATGCTATCCGCAGCGTAAATCCCGACGCGATTGTTATTCTTGAACATTTTTGTGCGTTCCCCGAAGAGAGGGAACTGGCTATGGAGGGAATGCTTCTGTGGAAGAATATGAACGGGGCCTATGGACAACTTATAAAAGGTTATAGTTCGAATATATCGTCTATGTATGAGAACGGTAATTCAATGCCTATTAACTCATTAGTGGGCTATATGGAGAGTCATGATGAAGAACGGCTGATGTATCTTGCTAAAGCGGAGGGAATCAATAACATCAAACTTTCGGAAAGCAAACGCCTTGCCCGGGCCAAGTTATGCGCTCTTTACAGCCTGCTTGTGCCAGGACCGAAAATGATCTGGCAATTCGGAGAAATGGGCTATGATGTCTCCATTAATTTCAACGGTCGCACGGGACGTAAACCACCACATTGGGAATATCTGGATAATGATAAACGCAAAGAGGTAGTCGATCTTTACCGCACGCTTATCAATCTGCGTACCAATTATCCGCAACTATTCGATGGAAATGGCATATTCGAATGGAGTAATGCGACCGTACTTTCAGCAGGAAGCCGACTAATGATCAAACATGCAGATTTGACGATTATCGCAATTGCCAATTTCAGTCAGTCGAATACTTCAGTCTCGCCAGAATTCCCTTTCACTGGTATCTGGCATAATTTAGTAGACGACATCCCATTTGAGGTCAACTCCAGCAATCAAAATCAAGTACAATCATTGACAGGGAATTCGTTTCGATTATTTACCAGTGATAAACCTGATTTTAGTCTGGATCACAATCAGGTAAAAGAAGAAGTGTCATTCAGTCTTTACCCAAATCCGACTTCCGGCCATGTATATTTCAATACAGAGGTAAATTCCGTAAAAATCATTTCTTCAAGTGGAATCGTGTTGAAAACGCTTCAACAAGTTACAGATATCAATCTGTCTTCTTATCCCAATGGCATATACTGGATATCGATTGAAAAAGAAGCAAAATGGATCACAACACCCGTCCTTAAATTATGATTTGAATTTATTTCAAACATATCCGTATTATAACCATATAATACGGATATAGACGGTTTATAGTTTTAACAGACATAGCCTTTTCTCCTTCAAAGTATAGAAAGCTTGGGAGAAGAGGCTATATTTTTCTAATATGATTTTAATGACATCACAACATTTGGTCATTTCATATTTATGCTTATTTTTCACCAACATCTCGATAATAAACTAAAATATATTTATTACAAACTAACCCAAAAACCTCAATCAAGAAACTTCAATCTTATATTTTAAAGCCAATTTACAAATAATACACAATTGTATAAACATATTTTATTTATATTATACAATATAAAAAGAATAATAAACACCCTAAATAGTTAATATAATATTCATACATTTGATAGACATTGTTTCTAAAGATTAATTTATAGTATGAGAGTTATCGTTCTGATTTTTTTATTTAACCTATTCTTTTCAATTTCAGTGAAAGGTCATCACTCACTTGATTCCATATTAAATATCTTAGATCAAGAAATTGCAAAGAGAGAGTTTTATATAAAATTAAAAAATGATCGTATACAGAAACTTACGCATAAATTAAAATCAGAAACGGATAAAAATTTGAAGTTTCAACTCAATGATTCTATTTTCCATGAATATATCTATTTTAGATATGATTCTGCATTAGTGTATCTGAATAGAAATATTGAGATCTCGAAGGAGATATATCCTGATTCTATTACAATAAACCTGAATCTTGAAAAAGCACGACTTCATATCAATTACGGAATGTATTGGGATGCTGCATATGCATTTAATAATATAAACATGATGAATTTATCACAAGGCCAAAGAAATGTATATTTATACAATAAAATTCGTATGTTTTATTTTATGAATAAATATCTCATTGATCCTGGAAATGCCCAAAAATATTATTCATATTTCAAAATCAACAAAGACAGACTGTTAAATATAACATCCGATTTAACTACACTACCATGGGATATTCAATTTTATTTTAATTGGGATAATAAGAATTATAATGCGATTGACAAATTAGCCTCAAATTCAATAAATTTATTACAGAAAACGACAGCACCAGAAAGATTAGAATCATTAATTTATACATGGAAGTACGAATCTGAACGAAAAAAAGGAAATATTGAAGGGCAATGTTATTATTTGGCTTTAGGTGCAATCTCAAATATACGATATAGCATATCCAATGCGAAGTCCATATACCTATTATCCAAAGAGATGTTAAAAGTAAGAGACTTGCAACGCGCGCAAAAATATATAAATATAGCTCTGGAAAATGCCGTAACTTCTAAATCTGTTATCGACAAAGCCCTTATTTGTGAAATCGTATCTGAAATCAATGACGAATATATGGCTGACAGCGAATCTCACAGAGAAAGACTTATTGGATTCTTAATCTGTATATTTGTCCTTTCCATAATTCTGATTCTTTTTGTCATTTTATTAAGAAAAGAAATGCGAAAGCAAAAAATTACGCAAAATGAATTATTGATTAATCATTCTGAACAGATTATCCTGAATAAACGATTAAATGATTTAAATAAGATGCTTGCTCAAAATAATCATGTCAAGGAAGAGTATATTGGCATATTCTTAGGAATGCGTCCTTATTACATTGAAAAAATGGAAAATTATCGGAAGCAGATTATCAAATATCTGAAATCAGGAAAAATAGCTGAACTGCATGAGTTTTGTAAATCATCAAAACAAGAAGAGGAGGAAAATGAACTTTTATACAAAGAATTCGATCGCATGTTTCTCGGCATTTTCCCTTCCTTCATAGAAGAATTCAATTTATTACTTCAAGAAGATGCTCGTATTTTTCCCAAATCAGGTGAAATGACAATCGAATTGCGAATTTTCGCATTGATTCGGCTGGGTATAAAAGATAGTGCTCAAATAGCGAAATATCTCCGCTATTCTGTCAATACGATTTATAATTATCGGTCAAGGGTAAAAAACAAATCGGTCATTCCTCGTGATGATTTTGAAAAAAGAGTTTTAAAAATAGGTACTTAATAATAGAGACTAAGCTCTTACAAACTCTTTGTGGTATTAAAAGATAGTACAAATTCTATATTTACCAGCAACACAAATTAAATTAAAATACTGTTTATTAATATTTTAAAAAACAAACACAACTACATTATCTATATTCTATCTGTATGTGATTTTTCTTTTTCAGAAAGAGATTGATATTTGTCTAAAATCGCAAATGAGTTATCTAATTTATTCATTCATTTAATTTAGAATCGACTGATATGTTACGTATCAATCTCCTATCATACGGAGAATACAAAAAGCACATGCAATCCAAGCCTGAGACTTTGGGTTACAAACATGCAGAGGAGCTTACAAGTATTATCGTCGGCTCAGACATAAAACAGGAAAGCCTGAAGATGAAAATTCAACAGAAAACCATCTTATTTCTGAAAAAAGCCGGAAACATGTTGCTTCAGAAAAATGTATATTCCGATTATCTGAGTAAGATCAGTAGGGAAATGATGGAATCCTATACGGATAATATCTATCCGCTTAACATTCCAAAACAGCTTTCGAAAAACAAAGTAACAAGTCTTTCTGAAGTATGTGCTGGTTTTACCGGAATGCAAGAACAGGTACGTATTACTTTCAGCTTACACCTTTTAGGATTTTCTGCTGCCGATATTGCAAAACGTGTTGAAATCACGATTGAAGAAGTTGAAGAACTAATTGCAGAGGGCTATCGGCAAACAAATTTGTCGGGTGATCAAAAAACATCCTGAATTTTTTATTTCTCTATCCTACCAAAATAAAAAGGTCAGTCCAAAAAAATTTTGGCTGACCTTTTTTATTTATTCGGTTATTTTGCAACTCAATACTTACAATACCGGTATTGCCCGTTTATTTTTAGCGATTCCGTTTCTATCATGCCAATCAACCAATAGGCGACGATGATGATCCAGAATTTCTTTGTATTTCTTTTCAACGGCTAAGTTTACCATTTCGCCACGATCATTATCCATATCATAAAGCTGCTCGCGGTTTTTACCTCTATCGTAAGCGATATATTTATAGCGAGCTGTACGCACAGACCATCCTTTTGTTGAAGATTCGTCAAACTGTGTTTCGGTCACTACATATTCGTTTACATTTTCGGTTTTTCCTGTCAAAACCGGACGAAGAGATTGCCCCAAAGCATGATCCGGCTTTGTAACACCAGCATAATCACAAAGTGTTGCAAACAAATCGATCCCGTTGTTTACAAGAGCCGGAGACAAGATACCTCTTTTCTTTTGCTGTGGTAATCTGACGATAAACGGAATGTTTGCCGTTTCTTCATAAAGAGCCGATTTCTGATTCCATTGATGCGCTCCGTTACCATCACCATGATCACTAGAAAAGATAACGATCGTATTATCCCAAAGTTTGTTTTTATCAATCGCACCCAGCAATTTCCCTATTTCTGCATCTACAGCTTCCGTCAGGCGATAATAAGCGTTACGGTATCTGCGCCAGTCTTCGGGTGTAAAATTCTTAACCGGATAAAGCTTATAACTCAAATCCTGTTCGGCCCGGATCACCTGCGCATCAAATGGAGCGATAGCATGATTCATAGGCAGATTCGGACATTCTGAAATATGCGGTTCCTCTAACTGAGCATAAAAAATATTCTGGTCACGTACATATTCGCAAATGTTATGCGGATTATCGAAAGAAGCAACCAAAAAGAAAGGCTGATCCCGTTTACGACTCAAAAATTCGCCACAAGCTTCTGCCAATCCGTAATCATTATGATCGTGTAATTTTTCGAAGCCGTATTTCAGGTCTGGAACATCACTTTCCGGCAAATGCCATTTACCTCCGTAACCACAATCATATCCGGCTTCTTTTAACAAAGTTCCCAAATTTTGAGAAGCATATGGCTCAGAAAATGGAGAACCATTCACCAACATATTTGCTTTTCCGGGAGTAACACCCGTCATCATTGCCGTACGCGACGGTGAGCTTAGCGGAGCTGCACAATAGGCATTTTCAAAACGGATACCCTCATTAGCAAGGCGATCCATTGCCGGTGTTTTCAAATCCGGATTTCCGGTACAGCTCATTGCCTGTGAATTTTGCTGATCGGTAAATATATAAATGATATTCGGACGCTTCTGTGCCATAACCGCTCCGCATGACATGGCAGAAAAACCGGCTAAAAGAACTGATTTTGAGATTTGCATATACTGAATTTATAGTTTGAACATTAAATTTTCGTCAGGTAGTTATTGACAAAGCACTTTTAATTAAACAGAATGGTTACCATTACCTTTCCCTTAACATCTGGTGAGATTCGGATAGGGACGAATGAAAATCCCGGAACCGGATTAAAGATACGTCCATTGTTTGAGGCTGCCGTCGAAATAATCTGGTCTGTGACCATCATTAGAGATCCTTTGGTCTTTTTAAGTGTCACTTGATTTGTAGTGACATCAACAGTTTCTTCGGGAGCAGCGATCAGAGGCAAGATAAGCTTCGGATCGGCCTTGAGCATATCGTCAGGAAAATCGGCTTTAATGATCAGCGATTTGTCTGAAAATATATACGTTATTTCTACGGGATGAGCCATATTCCCGAATGGTTTTTGATTAAAATCGACCAAATGAGTCGTCACATCAAACAGGTGTTCCTTCCCTTTCTTTCGATAGGTGATTTTCGTATTCAAATCGTCGAGATTACTATACATAGAACCGTTTGCAACCAATTCTACACGCGGAGTTCCCGGCATAAAGTATCGCTGCGCATTGCTTTGCATATTCGGAGCTTCGATCATCGTATAGCGGTTCATCGAAGCCGCAAAAAGCGGCCCGGCCTGTTTATGCCATAACATTGACAATACCCCTCCCATCGGATGAGTTCCTTTCACTTTATATTCGGCATCAAAACCGGTTATGGTCGCACGCCAGTCGCCTTCTGCTACTAACCAGGTATGGATATCCTTAAACATTTTTACACCTGAGGCAGCATCACGGGGAAGCGGCTTTGAAACAACCGCCACATCATCCTGATTCAGATAAGAGGCCAATGCTTTAGCATGACCGAAGGTATGATGAATACAAGCTTCAACGCCGTTTCGCTTATTGTGCATCCCGCCATACAACAGTCCTCCCTCGGTAGCCTTTGTAAGCAGATCGACATTTCGCTCCAAAGCCGTGATAAATTCGGGATAGGTCTTTGCCAGACAATGATATCCGCCCATGAAGCCATCGCTGGTACGTCCACCCCAATAACACCACTTGAAACTGCGTGTTCCCCAGCTGTTATCCCAAGCACCGTCTGGTAACATAAATTCCAGATGCGTGCGCATCGACTTACCAACTAGGCTCAGCAATTCCTTATCATCAACCAGTTGTGCATAATATGCCAGATTCGGCAACGATTCTTCTACGTTATACAATAAATCAACAGGAAAACAGCCGTTGATTGTTTTCTTGTAAATCTCAGGACCTTCTCCAAAAAGGAATGTCTCGTTTTCAGTAAAAAAGGCTTTTACATCATCTGCTGTTTCTTTCGCTTTGATGATAAAATCCGGACGATTATGCATTTTTCCCACTACATAAAGCACATAAGGCGCGGATGCAGAATAATTGACATTCATATTACGCATACCCTCACGACGACGACTGTAGATAAAGGGAGTGTCATATATGAACTGTGCCGCCTGTAAGAGCTTTCCTTTCCATACGGTGCTCACTGAATCGTTGAGCAAATGACCATGATGATGAATTGCCTCATACAAAGCGATAGCCTGAAATGCGGTAGTACCATTCCAGTCTGAAACATGAACGTCATTCATCCAGGAACCATCCCAGCGATGCACGTTATCCATCCACTTCATCAACTGCATTGCCGATTCGAGGTACTTCGGTTCGCCGGTATGATCGGCCATATACATCAAGGGAAGTACAGCATCGCCACACCTGCCATGCACGCGGGCGCATGCCGGACAAAGAATTCCACCGTTCAGGTTCGGATTGCCATGCTGCTGTTGATAGTCAAGCAAAACATCTACCCATTGCTTAAGTAGCATATCTGATTTATCACGCAGGGAAAGTGTCGTATCGGAAGCGAATCCCGATACAAAGCTTGCCATCAAGATAATTGAGAACAAATATATTTTCATCTGTATATAATTTATTTTTTTCATTAAAGTCAGATGCGCCATTTATATACCTTATGTTGGGTATCTCAACTTTAGGTGAGTTATGGCGATTAATATGGAAGCGGAACCATTTTACGACGTCCTCTATTTAGTCGAATCCCTTCTTCATACGTCTCCGGGCCATGCATATCTTTGATATCCATTTCCCCAAGATTCACCAAAATACCACGAGCCATTAATCCCGCATCTTCATTTTGTTTTCGGGGCAATGTTTCCGCCGCTATTTTCAATTCCGGCAAATGCGGATAAATAAAAGAAAGTTTATTCTTATCCAAAGAAATACACTCAAGTACCGAGTAACTCATTTTTCGATACTTTTCCTGAGGGGTATTCACCAGAAACGTAATTGCTTCTTTTTCTTTTCCCAGATAAGCAGCGGCATAAGCCGCTTCAGCGGCAACATATGGATCCGGATCAGCCAGCAAAGCCAGCAAGTCATCAGGACATTGATTTAACATACCAGACTGTCCTAAACGTGCACATCCTACGGAAGCCCAGAATCGCATCTCCGGATACTTATTTTTCAATGAAGTTAAAATAAATGCTTTATCCGATTCTGAAGGATTACCGGCGCATTCGGCCAAACGATGAAGCTGATCCAATGGATATTTCGTCTGACGTACACGATCATACAATACCGATTCGAAACGGCCACTCGGCAAGAAAAAGCCCAGATCGGAAGTTCGCCGGATATGGTCAGACAAAGCTCCGCGCATCCGTTTCAATTCTTGTGCATATTCAGGATTCCCCGACAGATCAGCCTGCTCGTATGGATCGTTATTCAAATCGAATAACATTTCGGCAGCATGATGTTCGAACGGCTGGTTCCAAACCGGGTTGGTATTGTATCCGTTTAACACGAACTTATCCCATGCTTTGTTAGAAGGCATCCCCCACTGATAGTAATTACGCAATGCGAACTGACGGTAAGGAATATAACTGCGAATGTATTTGAAACGTCCGTCTGTAACTGCTCTAACGGGCATCCAATGATGATGCTGGTTGGCAGCAAGAGCAAACTGATAGTCCCGTTTCTCTTTCGAAGCATATTTTCCTAAAAGAGCTTTCCCATGCATGTGTTTTGGAGGTTTCACTCCTGCAATACTCAATACGGTAGGGCCTAAATCGGTAAAATTTACCAATGAAGAATCTTTCACTTGCAATTCTGGTGCCAGATGACGCCATTTTTCCGGAAAATGGATAGCCAACGGTACTCTTAATCCGGATTCGTACAGGAATCCTTTACCACGAGGCAAACATCCGCCATGATCACTGAAAACAAAAATGATGGTATTGTCGGATAATCCTTTTTCTTTAAGGTCTTTCATAAAAAAACCAACCCATGTATCCACATCCTGCACTGCTTCAAGATGTCCTGCCAAATCAGAGCGCACTTCAGGCAGATCAGGCACATGTGGCGCTAAAAAAAGGTTCTGTGGATAAATTCCTTCTTGTGTATAGTCACGGCGTCCATCCGTGTGGAATGTCCGGATACGTCCCATGTGAGAAGTAACTGTATTGAAAACGGCGAAGAAAGGCTGATTCTCTCCCCGTTTGTCGCTATTGTAAGATGCCGTTCGCGTGCATTCATCCCAGCAACTCTTATTGTCGGTTGTTGAATTGTAATGCGTTTTGCTGTTATTGGTACAGTAATAGCCGGCTTCACGCATTCGCTGTGGAAAGAAAATATCTGCTGGAGTCGGATGTGCTACCGGGTGAACATCCATCCCATAGGTGGAAGCATAACAACCCGTAATCAGTGAAGATCGGGCTGGCGAACTTTGAGGTGCTACTGACCACGCATTCGTAAACTGAATTCCATTTGTCGCCAAAGAATCAAAATTCGGTGTCCGAACATCCTTATTTCCGTAACATCCGAATTCACTAGCACTTGTATCTTCAAAAGTAAGCCATAAAATATTGGGACGTTCTTTTTGTTTTGCAACCACCGGCATGGCCATCATAGTCATTCCGGCAGCAAAAGAACATAGGGTCCATGTGTTATTTCTCATGAGTCAATCATTATGTTGTTTTTCAGAAAGCAAGGTAAAAGTGTTTGCTAAAAAAGGATACTCAGAATGTTTCGAAGGCTATCACTTTTGTCTAATAATGTGTATGAATTTTTAATAGGGTTAAACAAAACAGACAATTCAACAAAGCTGACTTTTATGTTGTTTTGAACTTGATAAACATTCAAGTAATTGAGTCAGAATAAGAATAGGATGAGAATGAAGATGCGAAAAAGATATTTCTTATTTATAAGGATGATTATGATGCTAATCCTGGTGACGCTGAGTAGCTGTGGTGAAAACATCAACGAAAGTATATCATTAGAAGAATCGGAAAACCTTTCAAAAGGATTTTCCGATGTTGAGTTTGAGGTTGCCGATAGTATCTTAACAAAACTGACGACTCCATTCGGCGGTGGCCGGTATGTGACCATTTATGCATATTTTCATGGAGATCCCGTTACGAATCCTCCTGTCATCACCAAATATTACAAAAGCAATCCCAAATCCAAACTCATTCCTGTCAATTCGCCCATGAAATTGTATACAGGAAAATATGATTTTTATGCGGTTTCCACGAATTCAACGATTAATCAAACCCCCTCATTCAAAAATGGATTCTCCACTTCTCCGTTAAAAAACGGAGTAGATTATTTATGGGCAAAAATGGAAAACATAACAGTGAAGCCCGGCAAGAATGTAGTACCGATCACATTTTCTCACCAATGTGCACAGATAATTCTGAATATCGATGAATCATTATTGACTTTCGTTTTCTCTATCGATGGGTGTACTCTGACTGTGCCCAATGATAATAATAAAATGAACCTAAGCGACGGTTTTATAAATACAGCCCAAACGCTGGAAAAGGTACCGATGTCCATGAAAATATCCGGACAGACCTGCAAGTTGATCGTTCTTCCTTATGACGGTAGAATACCCATAAAAGTAGTTCTTAAATTATGGGTTAATTTACATTGGGAGGATAAGTTGTTTACAACCAATATTCCGTTTATTGAGGGTGGTTTGCAACCGGGAAGAACCTATATCTACAAACTCATTATCAAGGATAACATTTTCGATCTCATTGCTGTGCAAGAATAAATAAACAAGTATATTCATTTAAAATCCAAATGTATGCAAACTCAAAAAAAATCAAAAGGTCTGGTCTACTTATTCCTATTGGCATTGATTATGACCGGTTGTGCCAAAAATGAGAATTATTTTCTGTTTGATGAAACAGGCAGTAATACGGGCAACGGAGGATCAAATGAAGGTGATGGATCAAATAAAGCCTATCCAATCACGTTCAATGCCATGCTTGAAAGTCTGAATTTAAGCAAAAGTATCTCAGCATTTCCCAAAAACAAATTCGCTACGGTATGGGTATATAACAACGGAGCCGCAGTAAGCACCACTCCTTTGGAAAATGCCAATTTTGTATCAAAAAGCGCAGGGGCATTGTCAGCCGTAGGAACCGGTATTGCACTTCCCAACGGAGAATACGATTTCTACTCTGTAGCTACAAACAGTTCGACCGACAAGACTCCGACTTTCACTGGAGGAGTTTCTTCAGCACTGTCCAACGGAATCGATTATCTCTGGTGGTCTTTACCCAAATATCAGATTTCATCAGCTCCGGCCAATATTCATATCATTTATTCACACAGCTGTACACAGATCGTCATTAAGCTTAAAGGTGGTACGGGTATAACGATCAATTCGGTTGAGTCTGCAAAAGTCACCCCTCCGACAACTGAATCAACTATGGCTTTGAGCACCGGAATCATCCCTCCGGCAACGACTCTCAGTAGCGATTACATGAATTTAGGAATCAGTCAGGATGTATGCCAGGCAACAATCCTGCCGGTAAAAAGCAGCACTCCATTTACCGTAATTTTTGACATAAAGGTAAATAACGAATCTTTCACCCGCGAATACAAAGTGAATATGCCACTCCCAGGTAACGAACTTGTAGCCGGAAACAGTTATTTATTTGAAGCCATTGTTGATGCTTCTACCGTTACCTTCCCTCAGGTTTCTGTGATCAACTGGGTAACCGTAAATGAAGAAGGCAAACCGCTATATCCGAGCGAAATAAAATAAACCTGGCTGGTTAATACAAAAGGTGCTTCCCTCAATGTTTCAGGGAAGCACCTTTTGTTTTAGCCAGCTATCATAGAAAGATGATTATCTGCCGAAATTTATTTCATTTTAGAAACTTTACGTACAAAAACACCATGTTCGGTTTCTATCTTCATGATATATATGGCTTCAGGCAAGAAAGACAGATCCAGGGAGGAATCCGGATTTATTTTATGGAAGACCTGATTTCCGGCAACGTCCGTTAGCGAAACACTTAAAACAGAAGCTTCAGACTGAAGCGTTATCACTCCCCGGAAAGGAATCGGATAGATTGATACTTTATTTTCAATTTCCTGATTAATCGCAGTCGGTAATTTTACAATTAACTGGCCGTTTTTATAATTAAAATCATACAATTTACTTTCGGCCCCATTCAAAGTGACTTCAAAATTTCCAGGTATTAGCGGATCAGGTAATTCTACATAAGTTTGTGGTTTTTTATCCAATACATTTTCATCATCATCATAAACAAATCCTGTAACCTTATACGTATATGACTCAGGAAGCGGATCGGTAGTTTCAATCATGATAGTATCCCCCGTAATATTCAAAATCGATTTATTGACATTTACTATTCGTTTAGCTGAGCAAATGTCAAATTTATCCTGATCTTCAGGCATAAAATCAAGTCTTAAATTGTAATTTGCAGGAACCAATCTTGAGGCATCAACAACAGGTTCATAGTTGATTGTATAATTATAAACACCTTTCACAGGCAATCCCAAAGAAGTCGTTACTCTGGCATTCAATTGTTTTTCTGACAAAACCTCTCCATAAGTCATCGAAGCAGGCTCCCATTTGATTTTCAATTCCTTATACGGTGCTTCTTCGGTCATACTAATCAATTCCCATCCACTAATGTCGTGAACATTATATGGATTAGCTGTTCCCAAATACAAAGTACCGTCAATATTTATCATATTTCTTATTCCATATTGGGTTTCTTCATTTAAACCATTTCTTGAGATAACTTTACCAGCCTGAGTCGGACCATCGATTCGTATCAGGTCAAATCCTAATTGTTTCGAACCATATCCCAAAGTTTTCAAAAAATCGATAATTACCTTTGAATCGGGATTATTCTGCTCCATTTCTTCCAATCTTGGGAAGATAGACCCTGTCCAATCCATCGTTCCGATATATAATTTATCATTATACACATTCATTGACCAGCAGTAATTATTCATTACATTATTGAAACCCGAACTACCATAAAGAGGAGTCATTCCTGTAGAAGTCAATTCCCATTGTTTGGTTTGCATATTATAGGCTGGCAAATGTGATTCACCATATAACAACTCCACAACATAACCTTTTTCGTTTTGATCTGATTCAGTATATCTGAAAAGCGTACATCCCCGGGTCGTACCTAAAAGAGTGGCTAACATCTGTTTTGTATCTTTCAGATCGATTCCATACAGTTCTGCAGCAAACATTACACCCATCATAGGCATGTTTAAAGTTCCGAAGTAAATTTGATCCTGATATACAGCCATCGCCCCTCCTGAACCGAGCATCCCACAAAGCAGATCCGGGTCATAATCGGCATAAGTGAATAATTCTTTCCATTTTTCATCATCCGCGCTTGATACCTTAGCCAGACGTCCTCCTACTTCGGGACTCTTGCAAAGGGTACTAGCAGGCCAGGTGGAAACATAAAGATGATTATTCATAAATACCATTTCTGCCACACCTCCTCTGGTCCAACCGACAACCTCAAAAAAATGACCGGGATCAGTGATTGACGGGTTCGATAAATCACCTTTATTTTCTTTTTTAAAACGAAGAATAGCCCCTCCCGTCGTATTTACAGTATAATCTTTCCATTCAACACCGAAATATAACTCATCATTCGCAACAGCCCAACGACGCATATTATATGGCGACCTTGTCGGATATTCAGGAAGTCCGGCTAAAGCCCATGATTTTAAAAACGAGGCAACAGGTTGAGAATTATCATAAGCAAACAGAGATACTTTATTATCCATATTGGGACCACCGACGAAAGAAATATTCTCTAAAGAACCAGCAGAACGCAGTCCCAGCGTTCTTGAAAGAGCTTCATCTGATTCAATAGGTGTAACATCCGTTTTAACACCGGAGCTAATATCATATGAATAAATTCGGGGCGCATGCCAATCACTATAGCGATTGCCTGAAGCAGCTTCTTCAAATTCGCAAACATAACAACTATTATCAGTTGCCGTCACAGGCATTCCTCCTTCCATTCCTCCGATTTTATCAAAGGCTCGTGTACAAAAGTAGTTATTGATCGATCCCCACAAAAGTTTATCAGCTCCTTTGGTCAATCCCCAAACGTATGATTGACTCGTTTTGATACGCCCACCCGTTTTTTCGCATTCAGTACATTGCTCCTGTGTCAAACCTGTAGCAACATAATAATTGCGCGGATCACCAACACCATAAAAACAACCATCTTTTGGTGCATGTGCCACCCGTTTATAACGCATACTCGCTTTTTCCATCCGACCTCGCTCCTGAGCATTGATCTGTTGCTTACGAATCAGATTTTCAATCAAAATATTCGTGTTTTCAGATAAATCCAATGCCTGAGCTTTCTGATGAATCTTCATCGGATCAATTTCAATACCGAATCTTTCATCTGGATTTTGGTTGGTATCATTTGTCTTTTGCTGCGCAAAACCAATTGATATAAAACCAATTGAAAGAATACAAAGTGTAGCTTTTCTCTTCATACCTTCTTTTGTTTAATTTGGTGAATATTGTTCAATTTTCAAATAAAACAACATTGCTCGATATAAAAGGTTCAGAATTGACGAATACATTATTGCAAGGACAGCGACAAAAAAAGGCCGGACTTCGTTAATACAACAAAGTCCGACCTTCACTTATTATTTGATTCTTTTTTTTACAACGGAA
Organism: Bacteroidales bacterium; assembly: GCA_051646395.1. GTDB lineage: Bacteria > Bacteroidota > Bacteroidia > Bacteroidales > JAUNSR01 > JAUNSR01. The sequence goes on along the minus strand of JBOFCW010000054.1, from coordinate 5,655 downwards.
TATTTCCGTGTTTTTTCGGTGGGTTCGTAACCGATTTATTTTTAATCATTTCCAATGCCTGAATCAGTTTAAAACGAGTCTGGCGCGGAAGAATGATCTCATCGATATACCCCAACTCGGCAACACGATACGGATTCGCGAAATTCTCTTTGTAATCAGCGATTGCCTGTGCTTTCGTTTCGGCATCCGCATTGCGGTAAAGGATATTTACTGCCCCTTCTGCCCCCATTACAGCAATTTCTGCTGTTGGATAACACAGGTTGATATCCGCTCCGGTCTGTTTGCTCGACATCACGATATAAGCACCACCGTAAGCCTTACGGGTAATCAGCGTGATTTTCGGTACAGTCGCCTCAGCATAAGCATAAACGATTTTTGCACCGTGACGGATGATACCATTGTGTTCCTGAGTCGTTCCCGGAAGGAATCCCGGAACATCCTCAAACGTAATCAACGGGATGTTGAAACAATCACAAAAACGGATGAAACGAGAAGCTTTATCAGAAGCATCGATATCCAGTACACCCGCCAGGTAATTAGGCTGGTTGGCAACGATACCTACCGACTTCCCTCCCAAACGGGCAAAACCGATCACGATATTTTTCGCGAAGTGAGGCATCACTTCATGGAAATAATGGTTATCTACAACCGACTCGATCAGTTCTTTAATATCATAAGGCATGTTAGGATCGTCCGGAATCAGGCTCATCAATGATTCGTCCTCACGATTGATATCATCAGAACAAGCTTCTTTAGGAGCATCCTCCATGTTATTCGAAGGCAAGAAACTCAGCAATTCGCGGATACCCATCAACACCTCTTCTTCAGAATTGCCCATAAAATGAGCCACCCCGCTTTTGCTGCTGTGTGTCATCGCACCACCCAATTCCTCTTTCGAAACATCCTCATGGGTTACTGTTTTGACTACATCCGGACCAGTTACAAACATGTGGCTTTTTTCTTTCACCATAAAGATAAAGTCCGTCAAAGCAGGCGAATAACATGCACCTCCGGCACAAGGGCCTAAAATAGCTGAAATCTGCGGAATCACACCCGAAGCCATTGTATTTTGATAGAAAATATTGGCATAACCCGTAAGCGACTCCACTCCTTCCTGAATACGAGCACCGCCCGAATCATTCAAAGCGATCACCGGAGCTCCGTTTTTAAGGGCCATTTGCTGCACTTTCACGATTTTACCGGCGTTAGCCATGCTCAACGAGCCTCCATAAACGGTAAAGTCGTAAGCATAAACATAAACCAAACGGCCATCTACAGTACCATACCCCGACACAACACCGTCACCGGGGATTTTTGTCTTGTCCATACCGAAATTCGTACAACGGTGTGTCACGAACTTATCCAGTTCACAAAAAGAACCTTTATCCAATAATTTTTCGATACGCTCACGAGCAGTAAATTTACCCTGTTCGTGTTGTTTCTGTAGTTTATCCAGACCGCCTCCTAATGTAGCTTCACGGTCTTTCTGTTCAAATGCTGTATATTTTTGGTTGTTATCCATTTTAAGCTTCCTTTATAAGATCCAACTTAATCAATACCTGGTCGCTGCTTACTGCATCTCCCTCGCTGACAAGAATTTCTTTGATGATACAATCCGAGTTTACCTTATAATTACTTTGCATCTTCATCGCCTCGATTACCAATACAGTATCTCCGGCATTGATCCGATCGCCTATCGCAACATGGATTTTCACCACTTTACCCGGCATCGGCGAAGAGATTTTATCATCCTGACCTTCTTCTTCTTTTTTGCGCATACGCAGATATTTCGCTTGTGTATCTACTACTTCCACATCAAATGAAGAAAAATGTGTATTCACTTTATATTTTTTGCCCATCTCCGAACGAATCAGTTCGGCATTGTAAGAACGGCCTTCATGAAGCAATGAACATACGCCGTTTTCGGTCATTACAACATCTACTTCAAACTCCTTACCATCGATGGTTAGAATCACCTTGTTACCGTCTTTTGACAGCATTTCCACCTCAGCGATTCTTTTTCCGATATGTATTTCCATCTTTTCTTAAATTCTAAGTACACCTTTTTGTCGTCCGAATTCTTTCCAACGGCTGATTGCACGATCATCCTCTGCTTTCACCGGATTATTTTCCTCAAGGTTCATCAAATAATCGATATAGGCGGCAATAAGTGCGATGTTTTCCGTTTCTTCCTGACCGTCCGTTTCCGGTTGCAACAAGAAATCCGAGTTTTTCGCAATGAAACCGGTATCGTAATGCCCTTCTACAAAATCAGGCGTATCCATGATACGACGCAGATAAGCAATATTATGTTTCACACCTGTGATTTTGAATTCATGCAATACGCGGCGCATCCGTTCAATCGCATATTCCCGATTGGTTGCCCATACGATCAGTTTACCGATCATCGGATCATAATGAACCGGAATCTCATAACCTTCGTACACATAGGTATCCAGACGCACACCGATACCCTGAGGTTCGGTGATCTGACGGATTACCCCCGGAGATGGCATAAAGTTGAAGTTGGCATCCTCCGCACAGATACGGCATTCAATGGCATGACCCCGCTGAACGATATCTTCCTGACGATAACGCAAAGGCAAACCATTGGCTACATGAATCATCTCTTTCACCAGGTCGATACCCAATACCTCTTCGGTAATCGGATGTTCTACCTGTAAGCGCGTATTCATTTCCAGAAAATAATAATTCAGATTTTTGTCGACCAGAAACTCGATTGTTCCGGCTCCTACATAATTCACCGCTTTAGCCGCGGCAACCGCTTGTTCCCCCATTAGTTTTCTAACTTCAGGTGTAATGAAACAAGAAGGCGATTCCTCTACGATTTTCTGATTTCGACGTTGCACAGAGCATTCGCGCTCACACAAGTGAATCACGTTGCCATGTTTATCTCCTAAAATCTGGAATTCGATATGGTGAGGTTCTTCAACGAACTTTTCGATATAAACAGTATCATCTCCGAAAGAAGACAAAGATTCCGAACGGGCTGTCGTATAGGCTTCTTCTACATCAGCCTCAGTATGAATCAGACGCATCCCCTTTCCACCTCCTCCGGCAGAAGCTTTCAGCATCACCGGAAAACCGATCTGCTTGCAAACTTCGATTGCTTCTTCTACACTTTTCAGAGGTTCTTTTGTACCCGGCACTACAGACACACCGGCATCGATCATTTTGATACGGGCAGAGATTTTATCTCCCATCATATCCATCGTATCTCCCGACGGACCGATAAACTCGATTCCGGCCTCCGTACACAAACGGGCGAAAGCCGAATTTTCAGAAAGAAATCCATAACCCGGATGTATCGCATCAGCACCTGATTTTTTTGCGACTGCCAGTATTTTATCTATACACAGATAACTTTCTTTAGAAGCAGCAGGGCCGATACAATAGGCCTCATCCGCATATGCGACATGCTTTGAGGTACGGTCGGCTTCTGAAAAAACGGCAACTGTTGCAATTCCCATTTCTTTGCATGAGCGCATCACACGTACAGCAATTTCGCCGCGGTTAGCTACTAATACTTTTTTTATCATATTATTCTATTTAAATAACACAAGTTCTCTCCTCTTTCTGAGCCAGATACGCTTTCGTGTCAACGTATTTTAATTTAATAAACACAACCATTTTTAAAGCCCGGAGAAAATTGTTATACCATAACGGCTGGCAAAAATAGAAAAAAAACGATAGGACAAAGGTCGATTGATTGTTTTTTTGCTCATTTCTTCCAAAAATGAGCAATATAATTTACAAATTAATTCCCGATAAGCCTAAGCCCCTATTGATTTTAACATAAATCAAAAAACTAAATCATTTTAAAACAAACAAAAACCCATTGGATTATGAGACCTCAAAATCCAATGGGTTTGATAAAAGAGAAAATCAGTTTTCTTTCAAACAATTTACCGGATTCTCATTGGCTGCCAACCAGGTTCGCCAAACCAGCGTGAGTATTGCGATGATGAAAGTCAATAGGCCTGCTATGATAAAAATCCACAGATCAAGTGATGTTTTTTCGGCATAACTACTGAGCCACGAACGCATCAACAACCAGGCGATCGGACAAGCGATCAGAAAACCGATAAATACAGGCTTTATAAAACTCATGTTTAACAACCATATTATTTCACCGATTCGGGCGCCATTGACTCGTCTTATTCCAATCTCTTTTCTTTTCTGTTGAATCATGAACGTAGCCAAACCGAATAACCCCAAACACGAAATAAGTACAGCCAGTACCGAAAAATAATTGACCATTGCCAGAGATCGTCGTTCTTCGGCCAATTTAAAATTCAGATTATGACTCAAAAACCGGAGCACCGGTTTCTCTCCCATGATCTCCCGGGCTCTTTTTTCTATCTGTTCATACGTCTGCTGCGGATTTTCCGTCTGGATACGTATATTGATAAGATTGGCAGGAATATTTTCTTCATAAGGAAGTATGACACACGGTTCCGCTTCCGATTTAAAACTATTGAATTTGAATTGATCCAATACGCCCACAATCTTCAGTTCATCTCCGTCATACCTGATGAATTTATCCATTGCGGTCGGAGTATCCATCAATTCAAGTAATTTCTGATTGATTACGACACCTTTGGCCGAATCCGAGAAATAGGTTCCTTCACGAAACTTCAGGTCGTAAACCGAAGCCCAGTCTTCATCCGCGTAATTGAAAGTGATTAGCGTCTTCAGACTCTCATCACTTTCATTATATTTCCATCCCACTCCGTTCCAATTGATATTCGTTGGAGCCGAAACCGAAACACTGACCGCTGTAACCTCCGGCTCTTTCAATAATTCGGTTTTTAGTAAAGCGGCCTTACTCATCTGATGCTCATTACGCAGCGACAAATACATCACCTCCTGCCATTCATAACCCAAATCCATGGATTTAAACATCCGTATTTGTTTTGAGATGACCAATGTGGAAATTATCAAAACGATGGAAACGCAAAACTGAATCGCAACCAAAAATTCACGTAACAGAACATTACGACTTCCCTTCGATATATTTCCTTTCAACAGGCTCAGCGGTTTGAATGAAGAAAGATACCAGGCCGGATAAATGCCGGCAGTCAGCGTCGTAACGATTACAACAGCCATACCCATCCACAATTGAGAGGGGGCGAAAAGATCGCTCATCACGAGTGACTTGCCCAACATGGCGTTAAAAACCGGAAATATTAGTAAAGCCAATCCGATCGCCATTATAAAGGAGAAAAACGTAATCAGAAACGTGTTCAGCAAAAACTGACCGATCAGCTCACCACGCGAAGCACCCAGAATCTTTCGTAATCCGGTTTGAAATGAATTTTTAGTAAATCCGGCCGTGGCCAGGTTAATGAAATTAATGCATGCGATAAGCAAAACAGCCAAAGCGATCAATCCCATCAAACGCATGCGATGGATATTGTCATAAACATAAAGATTCCGATTCACCAACAAATCGGCCATCAGGTACAAATCATACTCAGGACGGACATCCATTACCCGATTCTTGATTTTTTCATTAAAACGCATCAAATCCGGCGTCGAATCCATCAAAAAATATGTTCTGTAACTATTGTTATACCAGTGATTCAGGCCTTCTCCCTGGCGCATAACCGGAACAACGATACACACTCCGGG